>JBGPSX010000006.1:0-24992 GCA_041490325.1 Bryobacteraceae bacterium
ATCGTGGAACGTCTGCCCGCTACCAACCGAATCCGTTGCACGATCTTCTGCATCGGACGGCTATCGCCTACCAGCAACCGGCGCCATGGCTCGGCCCGTTCCTGGCACGACGCGGCGCTCGGCTGCGCGGCCCATTTGGAGTTGGCCGCGAGGTAGAGCAAGCTGGTTGCGTCGCCCTGCTGGAGCACATGGAACGCGCCCATTCGCAGCAGGCGCACTACCTCGGTGGCAGGCGCATCCGCAGCGTATATGATGACCGGAGTCGCTGGCTGGGTGTGCTGCAATTCCTCGAGCAGACTCGAAGCACAATTCCAATCCGCGAGCGGAAGGCTGACGATCACGACATCGAAATCCTCATTCCGCAAGCTGCCGAGACCGTCGAGCGCACTAGAAACAACGCTGAGCGCAACGCGCGCTTCATCGATCATGTCCCCGGCGGCGTCGGTGATCCACAGCACTTTTGGCGTCAGCATGAGCGCTCTTCTCCGTCGCTCATCCATCGACACACTGCCTGCAACCTTTAAAGGAAAATGTTCTTAGTCCGTTGAATGTAAAGGGTATATCCCGCTCGTGCCGCGCCGGAGTAGATCTAACTATTCACGCCCGACGCCAGAAACCCGCCATCCACGGGAATGCACGCGCCGTTGATGAAACTGGCAGCGTCGGACGCGAGTAGAATCGCGGCTCCGATCAATTCTTCACCCTTCCCGAATCTCCGCATGGGGATGCGCATCAGCAGTTCGCGGCCGCGATCGGTGCCATCCAGCAGCGCCGCATTCAGATCGGTGCGAAACACACCCGGCGCGATCGCGTTGACGTTAATCCCAACCTTCGACCACTCCACGGCAAGATTGCGCGTGAGGGAAAGCAGCCCCGATTTGGACGCTCCATACGCCGCCACCTCGCTCAGTGCGACGTAGGAAGTCAGCGACGCGATATGGATAATGCGCCCCCGGCCGCTCGCCCGCAGCGGTTCGTAAAACGACTGGCAGGCGCGCAGCGCCCCGTTCAGATTCGTGTCCAGGATGTCCTGCCATTCCTGCTCCGGCATTTCGCCCGTCGGCATTCTTTTGATCCGGCCGGCGGCGTAAACCAGCACGTCCACCCGGCCGAACTTCTGCAGCACTGCATCCCGCAGTTGGTCGATCGATTTCCGATCCGCCACGTCCGCCGGACAGTTCACCGTGTCACGTCCCAGCGCCCGAATGGCCGCGGAAACACCTTCCACCAGATCCGCTCGCCGCCCCGTGGCAACAACGTTGGCGCCCGCTTCCGCGAGTCCGATAGCAATGGTTCGCCCCAGTCCCGAAGTGCCGCCCACCACCACGGCGACGCGGTCCGTGAGGTCCATATAGTTTCTGACCATAAGCTCTTATTTGAGCATTTCCCGTCTCGAACGCGGCCCGGCTTTCCCGGCCCAGTTTGCCCGGCTCGGCTTACCATGGTCTTCAGATGGAACAGATGGCCTTATCCTGGGGTCCGCTGCGCAAGACCTACACCGTGGCCGAACTCAACGCTGCGATTCGCGGGCTGTTAGGAACGGAGTTCGACGACATTTGGGTCGCGGGCGAAATCTCCGGCGCGCGCACGGTCGCAAGCGGCCATTGCTATTTCACATTGAAGGATCACGACGCGCAGTTGCGCTGCGTCTGTTTCCGCGCCTCGCTTCGATATCTGAAGTTCAAGCCGCAGGATGGCGTAGCCGTGCTCGCGCGCGGCCGCATCGACGTCTACGAAGCACGCGGCGAGTATCAACTCCTGGTGGAAGCGCTCGAACCGCAAGGTCACGGTGCTTTGCAGTTCGCTTTCGAACAGCTCAAGAAGAGGCTGGCCTCGGAGGGGCTCTTCGAGGCCGCCCGCAAGCGCCCCATCCCGCGTCTTCCGCAAAGAATCGGAATCATCACGTCGCCTACCGGTGCGGTGATTCGCGATATCACTGAGATTCTCGCGCGGCGTTTTCCAGGTCTGCATTTGCGTGTTTACCCAGCCCTGGTTCAGGGCGATGGGTCCATTGAAACGGTCTGCCGCGCGCTCGAATACTTCAGCCAATCGGACTGGGCCGAGGTCGTCATTCTGGCCCGTGGCGGCGGCTCGCTGGAAGACCTGTGGACCTTCAATGAGGAAGCCGTCGCGCGCGCTATTGCCGCCAGCCGGGCGCCGGTCATCTCGGCCATCGGGCACGAAACCGATTTCACCATTGCCGATTTCGTGGCGGATCTCCGCGCTCCGACGCCCTCGGCCGCCGCCGAGCTGGTGATCTGCACCAGAGAGCAGCTCTTCGATCAGCTAACATCCACCGAACACAGGCTGGTGCAATTCATGCGCTACCGTCACGCCATGGCCGCGCGCCGGTTGCAACAGCAGGGCGTGGAACGCGCCTCGAACGCGCTGCATCGCAACATCGGCCGATTGCAGCAACGTGTGGACGAGTTCGAATATCGTGTCCGCGAGAGGATAAACGCTCGCGCCTCAACCCACAGCAAGCGGCTGCAGGGCTTGACCAACCGGCTGCGCAGTCTGGATCTGCGTCTGCGGTTCGCCTCCGCCCGCCGCCGGGTGGAAACAGCGGAAACGAGTATCGGCCAACGGATCCGGCTGCGGCTGGCGGGCGCGCATGGGCGGCTCAATCCGGTGGTGGCGCACCTGACGCAACTCAGTCCGCTCAAAATTCTGGATCGAGGCTACTCCATCGTTACCAACGCAGCGTCGGAGATCGTGAAAGAACCCGAACAAGCGCCGGTAGGTTCCGCGCTACGCATCCGGCTCGCCAAGGGCGCAATAGCCGCGCAGGTGACCGGTTCCAATCCTGAGCACGGGACGTAAGAACATCGCGGCGATCCGGTGATATCAAAATCAACCCAGGAAATCGAACAGGCTGGTGCGCGGCAGCTTGGCGCGTGATACCAGGGCCGCTTGCAGTTGGGTCTGGGCCTGCGTCAGGTCTGTGATGGATTTGGCTTCGTCAGCGTCTTGAATTCCGCTCAACTGCGCGGTAAGTTGCGTCGCATAGGTGGCGCCGAAATCGATAGCGCGCGCCACCCGGCCTTGCACGCTGCCATAAAAGGCGAGTTGCTGGTTCAGGTAAGTTCCCGCGCCTTGAACATCGCCAATGGAAGCGGCAATGGCGGCGGCATCGTCGTTCAAGAGTGCGGTTCTTAGGTTAGTGATGACACTGAAAACGTTCAACTGAGCGCTGGGATTGTCAAAGATCTCTTGCGCGGTCCTCGAAACGGAAAACAGAGATCCGTCCGCGGCCTGGGTTTGCCGCGTGGCCGCCGAGCCCTGATATAGGCTGACTGGACTGGCCTGTGTCAGGTCCAGGCTATAGGCGGCCTGCTGATCGCTATCGCCTGAAAAAATAAAGCGGCCTTCGACGGTGGTATTTGCCGCGCTCACGAGTTGCTCGAGAATCGTGCCCAATTCGTTGGCGAGATCCTGGCGCGTTTGGGTTCCCGTGGTGCCGTTGGCGCCTTGTGTTCCGAGTGTTTGCGCGCGTTCCACCAGGATGACCGCGTTCTGCAGAACGCCTTCGGCCGTGTCCGCCTCGGTCTTAACGCGGGTCAGATTGGTCCCGATCTGCTGGACTTGCGCGAGGTTCGAGCGGGTTTGCCACAGGCCGGCAATCTGGTCCGGATCGTCCGACACGGTGCTGATCCGAAGACCGGTGGTCAGCTCGCGCTGAGCCCGTTCGCCCCGCTGCTGGATCTGCGCCAAGCCACGCAGGAAGGTTTGCGCGGCGGAGTCGAGAGAGGTCAGCATGGAGTTCCTTTACTTGATGATGTTGATCAACGTGCCGGTAAGGTCGTTCAAGACCCCCAGCATTTTGGAGATCGCCTGGTAGGAGCGTTGCAGCGCCATCAGGTGCTCGGCTTCCTCATCCAGAGAGACCCCGGAAGTCTGCTCCCGCAGCGACAGAGCCTGGCCGAGCAATTGCTCCCTGGTGGACTGAGCGTCCTTGGCAGTCGCCGAATCCCGGCCCACCCGAGCGCCCAGGTTGCCATACAATTGCGCGAAGGTATAACCATTCAGGTCCTTGGCATCCCGCAATGCGGCCAGGTTCAAAGCGTTCCCATTGCCACCCGCGGCGCCAGGCAGCGCGGCGGCAATCTGATCGGGCGTTAGTGGATTCACGCCTAGCGTTACCGCGGCCCCGAAGACCGCGTCGTAAGTGAACAAGTCCGTGCTGGGCGCCGCTCCATTGCGATCCAGCCCATTGTTCAGCGTCGCGTTCACTTGATCCGCCACGCCTTGAGCCAATGTGTTCAGATCTTTTATGTAGGATGGCAGGACGACATTCTTGTCATTCAGCAGCGCGCTCAACTTCCCGCCGGTTATCTGCGCGCTGATGTCCACTCCCTGGCGGTTTAATATCGCCGTCTGCAACGTCGAGAAGTCTCCCTGGATTGGGAACGTCTGGTTCCCAACCACCAGCGGAGTCTGGCCGCCCACGTAGATCGTGATCGAACCGTCCGTCTGTTCGAGCGCCGTGAAGTTCACCAATTGCGAAAGCTCCTCGAGCGAGGCATTGAGCTGAGCATCCACACCGGCGTTGACATTCCCGGAAGGCCCCACCCGGTTCTGCGAATTGACCTCAGCGATCACAGCCGCCAGCCGATTGATGCCGTCGATGGTGCTGCGCGAGTCTTGATCCAGACCGGTTCCCTGGCTTGCTAAACCGTTGGCTGTGTTTTGAAAGCTCTGCGCCACTGTAGTGGCTTGGTCGAGCACCGCCTGCCGCGACACGCTATCGTTCGGATTCACGCTCAATTGCGAAAAGCTTTTGAACAGGTCGCTGAGCGCAGGCGCGATGCCCGCGGTGCTGGATAGGTCGAAAGCCGCTTCGATGGGCGTCAAGTCCGAAGCTTTCTGTTTGAAATATCCGAGCGCGGACTGTTGATCGCGAACGGAGCGTTCCGCAAAGGCGTCCCGCGAGCTCACCATCGACCCCGCGCTAACGCCCCCCGGCTCGTGGACGGAAACGTCGAACGGCAAAGCCACCAACGACAAGGTCTGCTTGACGTAGCCTGGCGTATCGGCGTTGGTGACGTTGTTCTGCGTGACCGTGAGCGACTGCTCAAATACTTTGAGCGCATTCGCGGTATTCAACAGCGAGACCAGCAGACTACCCATGCATGACCACCTTGGCGCTGTCGATCGGGATCGGAGCGCCCGCCTTGCCGGCTGGCGTATAGTTCGCTTGGGCGTCGTCGCCGGTCTTCACCAGCAGACGTGCCCAGCCGGCCAAGAAATGTCCGGCGCCAGCCAGCAGCGCATTTACCCGTTTCAATTCTCGCCGCATACCGGCCACTTCCTGTTCCAAGGATTGCCAGCCCGGATCCCGCTTGTCCTTTGACCTAAGATCGTGTTCCAGCCGCCCCAGGCAATCCACCGCCGTTTTCAGATCGGACACGCTGGAGTCCATAGACTGAACCGTCGGCCGGATCAACCGCAGACCGGTCTTCTCCAAGGCGCGCCGCGCCTTTCGGGCTTTCTCGATCTCCGGCTTCACGGGTAGCTGTTCTCCTATTTCCTAGCGGTGGCCTGGATCACGCTGGCGGCCACTTGACCGGCGTCGGCGTGGTATCGGTCCGTCCCGACTTCCGCTCCCAGTTGGGATAACTTGGCCAGACGCGCCGCTGAATTGCTCTGCCCTGCTGAAAGGTTGGTACTCAAATTGGATAGTTGGACTTGGTCGTCGGCGTAGGATCGCTGGCCCAGCTCGCCAGCATTAGGAGTACGCCCGCTTCTTGGAGCTGCCCCAACCGTCGTGTCTAGGCCGGATATCGGTCTGCTGTTCGGATCGCCTATCTTCATTTCGCCTTCCTGCTACTCTTATCGACGGACCAAAATTCCAGCCTAGGGAATAAGGCCTCGAACTAAGTGGGGCAGGCCAGTGGCTATAAATGCGTAGCGTGGATTCTGAGCCGCGCCTGAAAGAAGCGGTGTGGTGAGTTTTTCAGCAGTCTTTTAAGCCGGCCATGTGAAGGGTGATCCATTTTTCGCCGAGAAATGGCGCCCGAACTCTTCTGCCCATCCGGGTGGAGGGCAGCGCTCAGAAGCCCAAGTTCGGCTTGGATCGAAAGCGCGGCGAGGAACTGACCAGACCAGACCCCGGCGCCGCCGGAGCATGTTGACCAAATCGCACCACGTCCCAGGAGATGCCGAACTGCAGGCCCGCGCGCGGGCTGCCGACGTATGTGCCCCCCAACACGCCGAAGTCGAACGTCATTCCACTCCTCAGTTCGTATTTTCCGCCCAGCAGAAACTGAAGCTGGCTGCGCCCCAAATCGAAGTTCTGCGTCACGCCGCCAAAGGTCTCGACGCCCATCTCCAGCTTAGGCGTCATTTCACGGATAATCGATACGCCACCGGCATACACCCGGCCACGCGTGGTCTGAATCCCGACCAGCCCGGTGCTGGTGTTGCCGGCGAACACGATACCCAGGTTGGCGTTCATTCGTATCTTCTCCGTAATTTTCTTTTGCCCGATACCATTCAGCCAATAGTCGATCAATCCGGAACCGAGCTGCTGTTTCGGATCGCCCGTTGGAAATTCGGAATAAAAGCTGACGCCCAAAGTCGGTAGCCAACTCGTGTCCTTAGCTTCGTAGAAATTCCATTTCACTCCGAGGTTGGTGTCCCCGCGTCCAAAGGATCGGCGAGGAACGGTCTCGAGACTTCGAAAGATTCCGAGAACCGTGTTGTCGAAATTCAATTCGAGATTGTGCGGCAATCCGAAATTGATTTTGTAGTTGAAGGTGTTCTGCCGCAGGCTGGGCCGCAATTCGGGCTGAAGCAAGTCGAACTCGTTGAACAGTTCGATATGCAGTTGCCAGGATGCCGTTGTCCCAGGATCGTCAGTATAGAAAGGCTGCTGCGCAATCGCCGGACGACACGCCACAACCAGCAATACCGCTACCGAGACGCAGTTCCACTTCAATATGCCAGAATACACCCGGTCTTCGGAAACAGTCCCTCGATTTCGCTTTTCTTCCTTCAGCAAGCTTCTAGGCTTGCGTGGCCGTGCGCGGCCATCGATACAACCGCCTTCCCAGTTCTGGTTGTGGTCCTTTTGCTAAGGCCGACTGAGGATTCACCTTGGAATCGTAATGCGCTAGCAGCGCGTCCGCATCATAGCCGATTGCCGCGGCATACTGACGCAGGTAACTAGTGCTGAAAATCCCGCCGGGAAGCTTGTCGAATTCCTCGTTTTCGATCGCTTGCAGAAAGCGCAGACTGATCTTAGTACTGGCGGAGATCTCTTCCAGCGTGACGCTTGTGAGCTTGCGGGAGCTGATCAGATTCAGCGCCGGAGCAGGCAAGGGTCGCGACGGGGGAGGTGCGTCGGGCTCTTGGGACACCGTAACTCCTCTAAACTTTAAGGTTGCATAGGTATGATAACCCATTTCTCAACAGGTCGCCAGCGTCAATATATCCTAATCTACGTTACATTTTGGTCCAGACCCTCTGATTCGGAAGGTTCTGTCAGTGGTCCGCCTTAAACCGGCTGATCGCGACCCCAGCGCTCCGGGATCAAGTTGGCTTCGTTTTGTAGTGCCGGGGCCGGAAGTAGAACTACTATGCGGCTGGATAGCCCTGAAAACAACCTCAAAACAACCGTTTCTTGGTCGCCTTGAAACACTTTCGTCGAACCAAATACGCACATGTTCCCGTATCATAAGAAGAGATCCAGTCGGGAGGCTGTTCAATGCGCTTACTCTCTTTGTCCCTTTGCTCCGTCGCAATAGCTGCGGCAGCGACTACTCCGCCCCAGGTTACGTTCTACAAGGACGTGTTGCCGGTCATACAGAAGAACTGCCAGACCTGCCACCGCCCCGGCGAAGCAGCCCCTATGTCTTTTCTCACCTACGAGACCGCTCGTCCCTGGGCGAAGGCCATCAAGAACGCTGTCGTCACAAAGAAGATGCCGCCGTGGTTCGCGGATGCACACTACGGTAAGTTCTCTAACGACAGGTCTTTAGCGCAGTCCGACATCGACACGCTCGCCAATTGGGCCGACACCGGCGCCTCCGCTGGGAACAAGAAGGACGCTCCCAAGCCGGTCGAATGGATCGAAGGGTGGCGCATCACAAAGCCCGACATGGTGATCGCGATGCCCGTCGCTTTCGATGTGCCTGCAGCGGGAACAGTCGATTATCAGTACATCGTCATCCCCACCGGTTTCACAGAAGACAAGTATGTGCAGTTGGCTGAAGCGCGACCCGGTAATCCGGCGCTGGTGCATCACATCATCGCCTTCATTCGCGAGCCCGGTAATTCGTGGCTCAAGGACGCCAAGCCGGGCGTGCCGTTCGTTCCTCGCGAACGCCAGCGGCAGGCTGATGCAGACCGTCAGGCTGGACGGCCACCGATTCAACAGGCCGACGGCGGCGGATTTGGCGGCGACTTCCTGGCTGGCTATGCTCCTGGAACGCTTCCCAACACCATGAAGCCGGGCCAAGCCAAGCTCGTCAAGGCTGGCTCCGACATCGTGCTCCAGATGCATTACACGGCCAACGGCAAGGCCGGCGCCGACGTCTCCAAGATCGGCGTCGTCTTCGCCACGCAGAAGCCCACCGAGCGCGTTCTCACCATCGCGGCTGCCAACGGCAACTTCGCCATTCCTCCCGGCGACGCGAATTATCGCGTGGATGCCAAGCTGACGTTGCAGGATGATGCAACGCTCGTCAACATGCTTCCCCACATGCACTTCCGGGGCAAGGATTTCGAATATCGGGTTACCTATCCCAGCGGCGAGAAAGAAGTTCTGCTGAGCGTGCCCAAGTACGATTTCAACTGGCAGCTCACCTACGATCTCGCGCAGCCCAAGCTGCTTCCCAAGGGCAGCGTGATCGAATGCACCGCGCACTTCGACAACTCGGCCAATAACAAGTACAATCCCGATCCAACCAAGGAAGTTCACTTCGGTGAGCAGACCTGGGAAGAGATGATGATCGGTTTCTTCGATGTAACGGTACCGTTAGACAAGACCGCCATGGATCTCATGCGGCCCAAGAAGCCGGCGCAACCGCCAAAGAGCGGCCTGTAGCGCACGCACTCATGCGTGCCGCGTTCACACTCGTGTGAACGCCGTTAGTAGTTAGTGTTGGGGAGAATAGCCATGAAGCTAACAGCTTTTGTTTTGGGTCTGGGCGCGGCGGTGGCAGCAACCGCCGCCTCGGTTCCAAGCGTGACTTACCACAAGGACGTAGTCCCAGTCCTTCAGAAGCACTGCCAGGAATGCCACCGGTCCGGCGAAGTCGCTCCCATGGCCTTCACCAGTTACGACCAGGTTCGCCCTTGGGCCAAAGCAATCAAGACAGCAGTGGCGTCGAAGAAGATGCCGCCATGGTTCGCCGATCCGCACTTCGGAAAGTTCTCTAACGACCGTTCCCTCTCCCAGGACGAGATCAACACGCTGGTCTCCTGGGTCGACGGCGGAGCCAAAGAAGGCAATGCCAAGGATGCTCCCAAGCCACGCGAGTTCTTCGAAGGCTGGCAGATCGGTAAGCCCGACAAGGTTTATCAACTGCCCACGGCCGTCGATGTTCCGGCCTCGGGCGTGGTCGACTACACCTACGTCGTTCTGCCCACTGGCTTCACAGAAGACACCTGGATCCGGATGGCGGAGGTTCGTCCCGATCAGCGGTCTGCCGTTCATCACATCATCGCTTTTGTGCGTCCTCCGGGATCCGGTTGGCTCAAGAATGCCGAACCCGGCGTTCCGTTCATTCCGAAGCAACGAGGCGGCGGCGGTGGTGGCGGCGATGGACTGCCCGGCGAGCTGCTGGTTGGCTACGCTCCTGGTTTGCAGCCGACCATTTGTAGCCCTGACGCAGCCAAGCTGGTCAAAGCCGGCTCCGACATCGTGCTGCAGCTTCATTACACGCCCAATGGTAAAGCGGTATCGGACCGATCCAGAATCGGCATCATCTACGCGAAGGAACCGCCAGCTCGCCGCGTCATGACGATGAGCGCGATGAATTTCTTCCTGAAGATTCCGGCCGGCGATCCGGCCTACGAAGTTCATTCTCAGGCCACGCTCCCGATGGATGTGAATCTCGAAAACATGATGCCGCACATGCATCTCCGCGGGAAGGATTTCCTGTATAAGGCCGTCTACCCGACCGGCGAGAGCCAGGTGCTGCTGAGCGTGCCGCGCTACGACTTTAACTGGCAGCTCGCTTACGTGCCTGAGACTACCACCGTGCTGCCGAAGAACACCCGCATCGAGTGCACCGCGCACTTTGACAACTCGGCTAATAATCCCGCGAATCCCGATCCAACCAAGGAAGTCCGTTGGGGCGATCAGACGTGGGAAGAAATGATGATCGGCTGGTTCGATGTTTCCTTCGATGCCAAGATCGATCCGGCTGCCCTGCGCCAGCAGCGCGGGAGAAGTGACTAGAAATCATGAAGTCCTTAGCATTGTTATTGACCTCCGCGGCGGTTTGCGCTTGGGCTGCTTCTGCGCCATCGCAGGTCACGTTCCACAAAGACGTGTCGCCCATTCTCCAGAAGCATTGTCAGGAGTGCCACCGGCCCGGTGAAATCGCGCCCTTCTCCTTAATGTCTTATAAGGACGCGCGTCCTTGGGCCAAGGCGATTCGCGAAGACGTGCTGACTAAGAAGATGCCACCCTGGTTCGCCGATCAGTCGGTGGGACATTTCGCGAACGACCGCTCGCTGAGTAAACAGGAAATTGAGACGCTGACGGCCTGGGTGGATGGTGGCGTCAAAGAGGGCGAGATGAAGGACGCTCCCAAGGCGCTCGCCTTCACCGACGGCTGGAACATCCCCAAGCCGGATGTCGTGCTGAGCATGGCCGAGCCCTTCAAGGTGCCTGCCAAGGGCGATGTTCCGTATCAGTACGTCGTTCTGCCGACCAAGTTCACCGAGGACAAATGGGTCCAGATGGCCGAAGCCCGGCCCAGCGATCGCATGGTGGTGCATCACGTCGTGATCTTCATTCGCGAACCGCAGAACAAATGGCTGCGGAACGCAACTCCGAACGTCGCGTTCGTGCCCCCACCCGGCGATTTTGCTAACATTTCCGGCGGAGGCAGCGACATCCTCATGATCTACACACCCGGAAAGATCCCCGAAATCTGGCGGCCTGGTCTTGGAAAAATGATCAAAGCCGGCTCCGATCTGGTGATGCAGATGCATTACACGGCTAACGGGAAGGACACCGAAGATTTCACCAAGGTGGGCCTGGTCTTCTCAAAAGAGAAGCCGACCGAGCGCGCCGTCACCGTGGCTGGGAATAATCTCGGGTTCAAAATTCCACCCGGGGATCCGAACTATAAGGTTGACGCCAAGAACGTTTTCCCGAACGACACCACCATTCTGAATTTCTTCCCGCATATGCACGTGCGCGGCAAGGCTTTCGAATACCGCATAGTCTATGCGGACGGCAAGACTGAGACGTTGCTCAGAGTCCCGAAATACGATTTCTTCTGGCAACTCGACTACACGCTGGCTGAGCCTTTGAAGGTCCCGGCAGGCGCACGCATCGAGTGCACCGCCTGGTACGACAACTCACCCAACAATCCGCATAATCCCGACCCCACCGCGACCGTCAAATTCGGCGAGCAAAGCTGGGAAGAGATGATGATCGGCTTTTACGACATCGTCATTCCGGCCGACATGAGCATCCGCGAATTCATGACTCCGAAGAAAACGACAGGAGGTCCGACCTCGGGCTCCGGGCAGTGAAGTTGGCTCTAGCGAAGTACTGTTCTCTTCTTTTGATCGTGGGCGCCAGCTCGATTCTGAGCGCCCACGATGTCATTTCCACCAAAATAACCTGGGCGCGTGAAATCTCGCGTGTGGTCTACAAGCGCTGCGCGTCCTGCCATCGCGACGGCGGTACGGCTTTCTCTTTGATGACCTATGAGCAAGCTCGCCCGTGGGCCAAGGCGATCAAAGAGGAGGTGCTGGAACGCCGCATGCCTCCGTTCGGGGCCATCAAGGGCTTCGGCGAATTGCGCGACGATCAGTCTCTGACCCAGGAGGAGTTGCATCTGATCGCCGACTGGGTGGAGGGCGGCGCTCCGGAAGGCGAGCCATCGCTATTGCCCAAGCCTCCCGAGTTCAAGAAGACTGCCACAGTGGCCAAGAAACCCGGCACGGAAGTGATCGTGGACGGCGCCCTGACGCTGAAGCAAGGCGCGACCTTCACTGGCGTACGAGCCACAACCGTGATGGAAGGCGGATCGCTCAAAGCCATCGCGCAGCTCCCGGATGGATCAATCGTCCCCCTGATCTGGATCTACAAGTACAAGCCGCAATTCGACCGCACCTATTTTTTCCAAAAGCCACTCGCATTCCCCGCCGGCACCAAGATCGAAACCTATCCCGCCCGCAGCGGCGCCATCTCGTTGCTTGCCCGGAACTAGTGAGGCGTCTGCGTTCACACGATTGTGAACGCGGCACGCACGAGTGCGTACGCCACGTTAGTTCTCACAAAAACAGTAGTAAGTTGTTCACTCGGCGTGGCGCATGCACTCCTGCATGCCGCGTTCGCACTCATGCGAACGCTTGGTGTTGCGGCAAAGAGTGCTTGCCGACAGCCACTAGTGGCACAATAAAACAGAACGAATGAAACTTTTCGCTGATCGCCTGGTCCAGGCAATTCGCAGCAAGGGCAATCCCTGTATCGTTGGACTCGACCCGCGCATCGACCAGATCCCGGAATTCATCAAGTCCGGCCGCGGCCCACTCACGCGCGATGTCACGTGTTCGATCATCACCGATTTCCACGAACTTGTGTTAGATGTCGTTGGCCCCCTGGTGCCGGCCGTTAAACCGCAGCTTGCGTTTTACGAGCAATACGGCTTGGGCGGCATGCAAGCGTTCGAGAATACTCTGAACGCCGCCAAGCAGCGCGGCTTGCTCGTCATCGCCGACGGCAAACGCAACGATATCTCATCCACTGCCGAAGCCTATGCGAACGCTTTTCTTGGTCCCGACGCCTTCAACGCCGATGCCATGACGGTCACGCCTTATCTTGGCCGTGACAGCCTGGTTCCTTTTGTCGACGCCTGCGCTAAACACGGCAAGGGACTATTCGTGGTTCTAAAAACCTCGAACCCTGGCTCGCGAGATTTTCAGGATCAACTGCTGGAAGGCACCGGCCGGCCGCTCTACGAAACCATCGCCGGAATCATTGACGATCTCGGCCGCGGACTGGTTGGAGAATCGGGCTACAGCTCGATCGGCGCGGTGGTCGGCGCGACATTTCCCGAAGACGCGAGACGCCTGCGCAGCCTCATGCCACGGGCCTTTATTCTGGTGCCGGGCTACGGCGCGCAAGGCGCCACCGCTCAGAACGCCGCCGCCTCGTTCAACGAAGACGGACTGGGAGCTGCCGTGAATTCCTCGCGCGGTATCACTTACGGCTTCAAGGACGCGGGCATTTCGCGCCAGGCATACGTGCAGACAGTCCGCGACGCCACGCTACGGATGATGGATGAGATGACGAAAGCTATTTCAGCTCTGACACCGGCACAGTAAACGAAACCGTGTTCACCACGCCCTTGCGCTGAAACTGTACCCAGATTTTGTAAGTGCGGGCGCGCGGGAAAATAATATTGAACTGCACCTGTGGACCGCCGTCGGCGATGAAAGGATGATCGTGAATGAGATCGATCAGGTCGTCGCTGGCAGCCAGCGTGTGGCCCCAAGCGCTGAGGTATTTTTCGAGGCCGTCCGCTGGATTGATCCGGAAGAACAACAGCGTCTTCATTCCCACCACCGGCTGTGGCGGGTCCATCACCAGTTCGACGTCCATGTTCTGACCGTGACTCACGCCTAGCTCCGGCTTGAGGTTCGGATCGCGCAACGGAACCTCGGCGCCAGGGCTGCCAGGAACAATTACAGTCTTCGCGACCATCTGCGGCGTTCCACCGGTCGGGTAGAAATCGCCTGCGACGCGGTACATTCCCGGCTTCGGGAACTTGATGTCGTAGAGGAACGATCCATCCGGCTGAGGCACAGGATGTTCATGCAGGAAAAATTGCAGGTCCTCGCTGACGACGAACATGTGGAACAGCATGTCGTGAACTATCTCAAAGTGGTTCACGGCCTTGGCGGTCTTCGGGTCTTGAATCTGAAAGGCCAACTGCACTTTTTCGCCGGCATGAAAAATCTTCGGCGTGAGCTTGAGATCCATCGGGTACTCGATGTCTTCTGGAATTCCGAGAACCAGCTTCATTCCACAGCGCGGGCACTTTCCTGGTTTGTCCGTCCGGACATCAGGATCCATCGGGCATACGTAATCCAGAGGTCCCGGCGGCGCAGCAACCGGGTTTGTCTCTTGCCCAGCTAGCACCAACAGCCCAAGAATCAGCAGACCTAGGAGTTTCCGCACATCTCTATTATCTCTCGAAACGTTTCGAGTTGGCCATTCATTGACTGTAATAATGGTCTTGACAAATATAACAGTCAAGAACTAAACTTGAACCAATGGCAGCCGCGGTTCAAGTGATTCAGTCGGCGGCTTCGGCCGAAAAGCTCCTCAAACCGGAGCGTCTCCGGATACTGGAGCTTTTGAATGAACCTGACTCCGCAACGGGCCTGGCCAAACGTCTCAAGCTTCCACGACAAACGGTCAACTACCACCTGCGTGAACTCGAAACGGAAGGTTTTGTGGAGTTAGCCGAGGAGCGGCTGAAGGGCAATTGCATTGAGCGAGTGGTTCGCGCCACGGCGCGGTCCTACGTCATCTCACCGGCGGTGCTCGGCTCGCTCGGCCAGGAAGCATCCACGGTTCGCGACAAGTTCTCCTCGGCCTATCTGGTATCGGCGGCGGCGCGAGCCATTCAGGACGTCTCCATCCTGCGGCAGCGCGCCGACAAAGCGGGCAAACGCCTGGCAACGCTAACGATGGAGACGGAGATCCGCTTTGCCAATGCTGAAACTCGGCACGAGTTCACTGAAGAACTCGTGAATCTGGTAGCAGGCCTGGCGATGAAGTATCACGACGAAAAAGCGGAGGGCGGCCGCAGCTTCCGCATCCTTACCGGGGCCTATCCCACTATTACGAAGCGGGAACCGGTGGACGACAAATCCGTTCGAATGGACTAAAATCATGACAACCAAGACATCCCGATCGCATGAAACTCGAATCGAAATCGACGCACCCATCGAAGAAGTTTGGAAAGCAATCACCGACGCGGCGGCGATGGCACGCTGGTTCGCTCCCAAGATGACTGTGGAGCCCGGTGTCGGCGGATACATCCTTGCTGACTGGGGTCCGGGCGTTGAATGGACGACGGCCATTGAGGTCTGGGAACCGAATAAACATTTGCGGCTAACCGAAAACCGTGACCGCGTCATGAGCGCGTCGCCGATCGAAGAAAAGCTTGAGATGTGCCGGCTCGTCGAGGACTTCTACCTCGAAACCGCAGGCGGAAAGACCGTTCTACGACTGGTCCACTCCGGCTTTGGATCCTCGCAAGGCTGGGATATGGAATACGAAGGTACGCGCGGCGGATGGGCCGGTTGCTTCCTGCGTCTGAAGCTTGGCTTAGAAGCTCATCGCGATGAGCGAGTACACAACATTGCTGTGAACATTGTGTGCGATGGAGTGGACTACGCGCAGGCCATGAAGAAGATAGAAGCTGCGGCGCCGGAGCCATTTGAGTCGACGATGCATTACCAGTATCAGATCAGCGGTTTTCTCACAAAGCGAAACGGGTCACTCCTGACCCTTTCGTGCCAAAGGTCGCCCACGGGCTCCGTTGCTTACCTGGAGTTTACGCTTTACGGCCAGACGGACGCCGATGCGAAGAGCATCGAAAACGCGTGGCGAACGGCGGCAACGCAGGCCGTCGCGCCTTCCTGACCGGCAAACTTCGAACCCCTACAATGGGTGAATGCAACGTTTTTCGATCGCCGTAATTCCCGGCGACGGCGTCGGCCAGGAGGTCACTCCGGCGGCGACTCATCTTCTTGAAAAGATCGGCCCGAAGTTCGGCGCGGGCTTTGACTTTGAAGAGCTCCCCTGGGGCGCGGCGTATTATTTCAAGCACGGCCGCATGATGCCGGCGGAAGCTCTCGACGTGCTTCGGCCGATGGACGCGATTCTGCTCGGGGCCGTCGGCGATCCGAAAATCCCGGACCACATTACGCTGAACGGCCTGCTGCTACCCATCCGGCGCGGCTTCGATCAATTCGCCAATGTGCGGCCGGCCATTCTTTATCCGGGCGTCACGTCACCGCTGGCCAAGCCCGGCGAGATCGATATGGTCGTGGTGAGGGAGAACACCGAAGGCGAGTACGCGCAAGTGGGTGGATTTGTTTATCACCACCAGCCGGACGAAGTCGCGATCCAGACGGCGGTATTCACGCGGCGTGGCATCGATCGCGTAGTGCGGTTCGCTTTTGAGTTGGCGCGAAAACGAAACAAGCAGAAGCGCGTGACGTCCATCACCAAGTCGAACGCGCAGGGATTTGGCATGGTGCTTTGGGACCGAGCGTTTCAGGCTATCGCCTCGGAGTATCCGGACATCGAAACCGATTCGCTTCTGGTGGACGCCGCGGCCATGAATTTCATCCGCCGTCCGCAGAGCTTTGATGTTGTAGTTGCGTCGAATCTATTTGGCGATATCTTGAGCGACGTTTCGGCGATTCTTACGGGCAGCATCGGCCTGGCACCGAGCGCCAATCTCGACCCGACGCGGCGGTTTCCGTCCATGTTCGAGCCGGTGCATGGCTCGGCGCCGGATATCGCGGGGCGCGGTGTTGTGAATCCGCTGGCGTCGATTCTCTCAGCCGCGATGATGCTCGATCATTTGGGGCTGGCAGAGGCCGGTCAAGCCGTGGAGCGTGCGGTGGCCAAGGTGCTTGCTGAAGGGAAAGTGAAATCGCCTGACCTTGGGGGGACCAGCAATACTACCGAGGTCACGGACGCGGTGATCGGCGCGATTTCGGATCGCTGAAAATTTAAACCGCTCCTTCTAGTCGCGGCTCGGTTTCGGGGTATGACGCAGGATCGCATAATGGGCGTTTAACGATCAGTTGCGCAGGATCGAGATATTGCCGCTAACAGAGCCGTGACCAGAGGGAGCGGTGGCGAAGGGACAGTTAACCTCGCAGGTCTTGGAAGGCTTGCTCGATTTCGCGCTTTGCTTCCGGAGTTGGTACTGTGAGCGGAAGCCGTGGTGGGCCGCCGTAGTATCCGGCCAGATCCATTGCGTACTTCAATCCCGGTACGCCGTACTTCGCCGTAACCAAATACGCTGCGTGGCCGATTCGATTCTGCCAGTCCAGCGCCGCCGCGAATTCGCGTGTTCGATGTGCTTCCCAGATCGAAATGGTCGCGTACGGTGCTGCATTCGCAAACGCCAGCACGGCGCCTACTGCGCCCACGGCGAGCGATGGTGCCAGCGTAGGAGCGGAGCCGGTCAGCACCTGAAAGCCCTTCTTCACTTCACGGATCATCTGCATCACTTTCTCGAGATTGCCAGAACTTTCCTTGATGGCGATGATGTTGGGATGCTGCGATAGAGCGACCACCGCGTCCGCGGGAATGTCGACGCCGGTGATCTGCGGCCAGTTGTAAATGAATATTGGGATTTTGGCTTGATCCGCCACAGCGCGGAAATACAACATCTGCGCCGGCGCGTTATTGATCAGGTTTTTGTAATAGTGCGGGGTCCGCACCATCGCGACCTTGTACCCGATCTCCGCCGCTCGATTCGTTAGCGCCACGGTTTCGCGCACGCCTTCCACGCCCGTGCCCGCGATCAGCAGCTTCTCCGGCGAGGCCCATTGCGCCACCCATTCCCAGAGCTGAATCTTCTCCTCAGTCGTCAACATGACGCTTTCGCCCGTGGATCCACACACGACGTAACCGGCGAGTCCGGTCAAGTTCAACTTCTCGATATTGTGCTGTACTTTGACTTTCCAGATGTCGCCTTCGTGGTTAAAAGGCGTGGTGATGGGAGGGAAGATTCCGTGTAACTTCATTTGGAAGGGAATGGGGCAACCCGAAGGCTGCCCCATTAACTGGACTTTAGCCCTTCGCGATGTAAGTGATGACCAGCGTGTACAACGCCAGTGACTCAATCAGCACCAATCCGAGAATGAGTGCGAATCGGATTCCCGCTTGCGCGCCAGGATTGCGAGCCATGGCTTCGGCGGCTGAACCAGCCACTTTGCCCTGTCCGATGCCGCAAAGGCCGGACGCGATGCCCATGGCGAGATAGGCGTAGGGAAGCTTTAGGTCTCCCCCGCCACCACCGGGCGTCTGCGCGAAAATCGGGCTGGCCAGCAACATAACCGTCACCGCCAGGAAGATAAATTTCTGTGTCATGCGACTGTTTCTCCTTCGAAAGAATTGTTACCGAGGAGGTGGTTCCTGGTCCGCCTGGGGGCGGGTGGCTCACGCTCGGAACAGATAAAGCCGGTTAGTGCTCGTGTGCGACTGCGCTGCCGACATAAATCACAGCGAGCAGCATAAATATGAATGCCTGTAAGAATGCGACAAAGACGTGCAGTCCCATGAAAATGGCCGGTGCTGCGATAAAAGTAAGTGAAAGGAAGGTCATAGTCACACGTTCACCCGCGAACATGTTTGCAAAAAGACGAACTGTAAGCGACAGAGGCCGCGCCAGGTGGCTGATAAATTCGATTGGAATCATGATCGGCGCGAGCCACCAGATCGGTCCCGCGAAGTGCAATAAATACTTGCCGACGCCTTGCGCCCGAACGCCCATCCAGTGGTAGTAGAAAAACACGCTGACGGCGAGCGCTGCCGGGACCGCCGGAGACATAGTCGGCGACTCGAATCCGGGAATGACCCCGATCAGATTCATGAACAGAATAAAGATAAATAGCGTTCCAAAAAACGGCACGTACTTAGCCGAGCCGTGATCGATTCCTTCGCGAGCCTGGCCGGCCACGAAGTTGTACAACGCCTCGAACGTCATTTGCAGTTTGCCCGGCTTATCGGCCGACAAGCGCGAGCGCAAAACGCCAAACACAACCAGGATGATGACCACCACCAGGATCTCCATGGTGATCCAGTTTTCCCAGGGATGGTTCGGGTTCTCGGGCGGATGCCCGATGGCAGTCAAGAATGCGGTCAAAGGACCCGCCAGAAACTGGTTGAACAGTTTAGTGGTCCAGAGGTCTATTTCATGCTCTTGCATAGATCAGTTCGAAGATAATTTCGAGGATGACTGCCGCGCCGGAGACCAGCAAACCCGCGATTGCAGCCGAGACATTCAGTCCAAGAAGCTTGATTATAGCGCACGCCACGGCGGTGAGCACGAGGATGCGCACGATGAAAATCGCCGGCGACCGCTTCTTCGGGCCGGGTGCTAGCGCGTTCGCGACTTGCTGGCAACCCCAGTAGCTGAGGTATGAAAGCGCGGACCCGATCAGAAACGCAAAACCATTTCGGGGTCCCCGAAAAATGGCCATCGCCACTGCCCCCAGGAGGCCCACGCCGAGGATGAGCCAGGTGATGCGGCGCAGCGCCCGATCGTAGAACGCCGGATCAATGTCCGGCATCGTCCTTCATCAATTCGCGAATCAATTGGACGATGCCCGAGGCAACGCCCAGGAACAGGAACACAACTTTCAGGTAAGTGGTGCCGAAGGCTTTGTCTAAGAAATATCCGATGACGTAACCCACCAAAATGGAGACCGGCAGCAGAAATGCCAGGCCGTAGTACTTGCCGAATTGCTTGAAGAGGTCATCTTTCGCCATGCGCGCTCCGCTTGTGCGCAAGAATTGCCACAGCCTGGTCGGCGGTTTCCTTGACAAGGATACCCATTTTGGGATGGCTGGGCGTGATATCCGGCTCGAGACCGAATTCCTGCAACGCCTCGGTCGTAGTCGGGCCAATGGACGCGATCACCATCCGGCGCAGCCCGGCGTGGACCGCTTGGTCGAGACACGACTCCGCCGCCACCAGAAACAAGTGCGCAAGCTGGACGGAAGTTGTAAACATCGCGACATCGGCTTCGCCCTCCACGATTCTGCGAATCGCCTCGTGCAACGGGTGGGTGTCTTCCGGCAAGTCCCACTGATAAATGCGAACGGCCGTCACGTCGGCGCCGCGTTCACGCAGACCCGCGATTAACTCGGGATTTGACTTGCCGTACTCCTGGACCGCGATGCGCTTTTCAGGCCGGCCTGCTGTGGCCGCCAGCAACTCGCGCCAGGTATTGGGCTCGGGCACGGCCACCGTGACCGGAACCCGCATTTCACGCAGCGCGGCCATCGGCTTCGGTCCGCGCGCGACCACAGTGATTTTTTGAAGCGCCTCGGCGAACGCGGAGGGTGGAAAACGTGATGCCAGGGTCTTATCGAGCGCGCGCGTGCCGACGCCGGTCAAAAAGATCATCATGTCGAAATCGCCCCGGAACAAGCGCTCGGCGAATTCAAACGCTTCGTGGTTGTGCTCGATCGGCGTCTCTCGCATGGATGGCGCGACAAACGGATCGCCTTGCTGGCGGCGGATCAGTTCGGCGATTTCAGTGGCGCGCCGGCTCTCAAACGACACCACGCGAAGGCCATCGAAAGGCATCTTTTCTCTATCCTCAGGTTACCGGATCTTTGTTCGCCGCCGACCGGAGCATGGTAACGGCGGCGTACAGCACAGCTACCACCACCAGCCAGCGAACAGCAGTCAGCGGCAAAGATTTAACGATTAGGGCGGCGATCAGGACGCCTGGCAGTCCGCCGAGCGCGAGTCCCAGCGCCGCCCGTGGGCTGAAGCTCTCCATGCGGATAAAGCGCGCGCTTGCAACCGGCATCAGAAATGCGCACGAGCCCATCATGATGGGAAACGCGGCTTTTGGATCCATGCCGAGCAGGCTGACCAGGATCATGCACGGCGCGTAAAGGCCGATGCCCAGCGTCATCAGCGCGCCCAGTACCAGACTTCCGCCGGCGCCTGCCCACAGCTTCCAGTCCTTCAAGACCAGCGCAGTGCCGCCCGCGGGAAACAAGTTCAGGTTCGACATCAGAAACAAGATCGCGGCCGTTACCAGCGCAAGACCCATGCCGATCTGCACTTTTCTACGCGACCATCCGCCCACGATGCCGGCGCCGAACCAAGCTCCGAAGACCGCCGAACCAATTAACAGCACCAAAGTCAACATGTCGACCTGCACGATAGCAATGAACAGAAAGGCTTCGAGCAGCGTGGGAGCGGTGTGGCCGACGTTTAAGGTTCCGGGGATTTTCTCGTCCGGTACAACTTGGCGGAATTTGAAGATCGCGGTAGTGGGCGCGAAGGAGCCGATTCCGAGCGTGTCGAAAAAATTGGTGATGAAGCCAATGAAGAGTTCGAAGACCGAGGGTACGCCGGGCGCGCGGTTTCTGCCACGAAACCAGATCCAAAGATAGCCGGCTGTAACGACTCCCAGAGCCACGAACAACCATCCGCGCGCATTCAGCATCGGAGCAACGATACCATGCGCGCGGCGGTTGGCGCGAACTTACGTCCTGGCTTAAGTTGCGACCAGTTCCGCCCGGGCGCCGATCTGGCGCAGGCAGCGGTCAATCCATTGTTTTGTTAGCTTTTCCTGTACGCCGTTTTGCGACAGGCGCGTGGCCAGGCTGGCGAAATCCACGTGGTCCATTTGCTGGTCCTGATTGAAGCAGGAGAAGACCACCCGTTCTTCGCCCGTGATCGGGTCCTTGTGCAATTGCAGGCACTGGGCGCAAATCTCTTTCATCATGCATTGCATCGGAGAGTTGATGCTGGCGATAGCTTTGTGTCCGTGCTTCAGGTAAGGGCCGAGCGCTCCGTGGCGCGCGCGCTGGACGGCATGCATCATCGCGTCGGAGCCGATGACCACCAGACGGTCCACCGAGTTCAACGGAATCTCAGGTTCATCCAGATCGCCGCGGCCATATGCGACCAGCGCATCCACGATGTTTCCTACGAAGGCCTTGTCCTGCACGCGGTCCGGCGTGAATCCGGGAGCTTCGTCGCAGCACCACACCACCACATCGGCGGCCTTTTCGATTTCCTCGACCTTGTAGCGGTCGATGATCTTTTTATAGCCGGCGAAGTAAATAGTCCGCGAACCGCTGGCGCGCAGTTGTTGACCAATCGAAAACAGAACAGCGTTGCCCAGTCCGCCGCCCACCAGCAGCACGGTTTCACGCGATGGAGTTTCGGTGGGCGTGCCGGTTGGCCCCATCAGGATTACCGGTTCACCGGGCTGCAACAGCATGCACAGGTCTGAGGAGCCGCCCACTTCCAGCACGATCGTGGACAGCAGTCCTCTTTCGCGGTCGACCGAAGCGCCTGTCAGCGCGAGGCCTTCCATGGCGAGCGTGGTGCCGTTGACGCGCGTGGCCAGCGCCTCGTAGTTCTGCAGGCGATAGAATTCGCCGGGCTGGAACGCGCGCGCCGCCATGGGGGCGTGAACAACCACTTCGACGATGTTCGGCGTTAGTCGCACCACGTTTTTCACAACCGCGCGAAGCTCCGCGTTCAAGCGATCGACTAGCGCGGCTGGAGTGGGCGCGAGGGGAGGGCGGCTCGACAGAATGCGCGACACCACCGGATAACCCTGCTTGGCGCTGGCCATCGCTTTCACCACGTTTCCGGCGAACGAAGGATGCAAGTCGCCGAAGAAGCTGATGCCTCGGCCGTCTTCGCGAACGGAAGTGAGAACGCGCGCCTGCCGCGGCTTCGCGATGCGCTCGGGTTGAACGGGCTCACCCTGATCGTCCACTGCCTGAAACCAGCGGCCATCCAAGAAGAGATTCGCGGGATCTTCCCGCCCGAGGACCGTGTTTGGTTGCGTTCCCGCGGCCACCAGGATCGACTTGGCCGGCAGCCGCACGGGCTCGCCGGCGGGGCTCATCTTCCCGCGCGCCTCATCGAACTGGTGACGAGTGAGGTACAGAGCGGATGCGTGTCCATAGTCATCCACCTCCACCTCGGCCGGCGCCAGGCACTCCGCAAAGCGAATGCCCTCTTCAAATGCCTTCCAAACTTCTTCGTGATTCAGTGTGTAGCTGGGCGAATCGACCAAGCGGCGCCGGTACGCGATAGTGACGCCGCCCCAGGAATTCAATAGTTCGATGAAATTGGGCCGGCGGCCTTCTTGCGCCGCGGCCTGGCGTTCGGCGCGGATGGCTCGGCCGTGCGCGATGAATTCGTCGGCGGTTTCTGTTTCCTCGGCGCTCCAACGCGCGCGCACGTCCTGCTCGCCTTTTTCACGCACCAGCGTTTCATAGCGCTTCAGGAACTTTTCAACCTGGACAACATAGTAGGCCAGCGACTCAGTGGCTGTGTCGACGGCCGTGAGTCCGCCACCGATCACCACGATGGGCACGCGGATCTGGAGGTTGGTGACCGAATTGGTCTTCGCGGCGCCGGTCAGTTGCAGCGCCATCAGAAAATCGGAAGCTTGCCGGACCCCGCGCGCGAGGCCGTTCTTCATTGGAATGACGGTGGGGCGGCCGGCGCCGGCGCACAGCGCGACGTGATCGAAGCCCAGCTCGAAGGCGCTGTCGATGGTCATGGAGCCGCCGAAGCGCACGCCACCGAACATCGAGAATTCAGCGCGCCGCTCGAGCAGCAGGCGAATGATCTTGAGAAAATTCTTGTCCCAGCGGACCGTGATGCCGTACTCAGCCACGCCGCCAAACCCCGCCATAACGCGGTCGTCCAGCGATTCGTAGATGTCGCGGATGTCGCGGATCGGCCGGAACTGTGACCGTTCTCCCAGCGCGTTGATGCCGGAGAATTCTTCCGGCAACGGCTCGATCTTGAGGCCGTCCACGCCGATCACGGTGTGGCCGTCGTTCATCAAATAGTGCGAGAGCGTGAAGCCGGCCGGGCCGAGGCCGACCACCAGAACTTTGTATCCGCTCTCGGGAAGCGGCAGCGGGCGGGCGAAGTTCAGCGGATTCCAGCGCGTCAGCAGGCTGTAGATTTCGAAGCCCCAGGGCAGCTCCAGTACATCCTTCAACGTGCGCGTTTCGATCTGCGGGATGTCCACCGGGTCCTGCTTCTGGTAGATGCAGGCCTTCATGCAGTCATTGCAGATACGATGCCCGGTGGCGGCGGCCATTGGATTATCGATGGTGACAACTGCGAGCGCCCCCAACGAGTGGCCGGCCTGCTTCACCACATTCATCTCGGAGATTTTTTCGTCCAACGGGCATCCGGCCAGAGGAATCCCGAAAACAGTTTTCTTGAACTCGCCGGTTTTTTCCTTCAGCCCGGACGAGCAACTGTCTTTCGCCTGGTTGTGGCACTTGATGCAGTAATGCGCCTGATCCAGTGCGCCCGCGAGCGCCATGCCCCGGTCAGTGAGCTGGAAGCCTTCGCGATAGCGCCAGCGGTCGGGCGCGAGGCGGAGCTTATCAACGCCGATGTCGGTGATCGCGTGTACCGGGATGAAGTGCATCGGATCCAGCTTGTGGGCCACCTTGAAAAGCGTGTCGCGATGATGCGCTGCAATTCCAGCAGGTGCAAGAGCAGCCCAGGCCGCGTATCGCAGCGCAAGTTGAATGGCGGCGGAGTGTTCCGGCTCCTGGTCGAGCCATAGCGAAACGTGGGTGACGAAGCTACGCTCGGTGAGAGGTTCTTTGAACAGCGACTCGAGTTCGCGGGCCAGCGCCGGCCCGTCGATGGCGGAGGCCTGTTCCTTCGAGACGCCGCTGATGGCTCGCTTCTGGATGAATTTGCGTTTGAAAGCGAAGAAGGGCGTGAACTGGTTGTGCCGCGCATGCAACGCTTCCACTTCTTTGGTGATCCCGAACAACTGCGCCAGGAAATCGTCAAAATGCGGAGCGAGAGCGATGATCAGCTCGGACTGCTCCTGCGCGTCAAGCGCTTGAGGATCGGAGCGGGCTCGGAGCAAGCGGGCCCGGAGCGCGCCGTCGCTAGCTGCGAGATGCGAGAGGAATTCGGCGTCCAGGCGAGCCAAGCCATCGCGCTGGTACAGATCGGCAAAGCGGAGGCCGAAAGCTAGCGCGAGTTGGCCGGAGTGGTTTGACA
>JBGPSX010000007.1:0-23023 GCA_041490325.1 Bryobacteraceae bacterium
CGCGGATGGCGTCCAGGCTACTACTAGTGGGCTTGGGCCAACCGGTGTCGCGGTGGACAGCGCGGGTAATCTCTATGCGACAGACGTGGTCAACAATCGTGTTCGCAAAGTGAATGCGGCCGGAATTATCAGCACCCTTGCCGGAAACGGAGAATTCGCTTTCGCGGGCGATGGAGGCCCGGCGATAAACGGATCGGTTTTTACGCCTCTCGGCTTGGCGACAGACAACGCGGGGAACGTGTATATCGCCGACACGCTCAACTACCGCATCCGCAAAGTGGATCCGGCCGGAATCCTCACTACTGTAGCCGGCAACGGAAATCTGGACTTTTCCGGGGATGGCGGGCTAGCTACCAAAGCTGCCTTCGCCGGGCCCACTGGTGTAGCCGTGGACAGCGCGGGAAACCTGTACATCGCGGACGGGGCCAACAATCGGGTTCGTAAGGTAGACCAAAATGGGATTATCACCACGGTGGCCGGCAGTGGCATCGTGTCGGCTGGTTTTTCGGGCGACGGCGGCCCTGCTACCAGCGCCAAGCTTTTTGGGATTGGCGGCGTAGCGGTGGGCTCGGACGGCAGTATCTATGTTTCCGATCTAGGAAACTTTCGCATCCGTAAAGTGAACCCCGCTGGAATTATCACGACCGTAGCTGGCAACGGAACCAGAGGATTTTCGGGAGATGGCGGGGCAGCCACCAGTGCTCAAATCAATCCCAGCACGCATATGGGCCTGGCCGTGGACAGCTCGGGGAATCTCTACTTCGCCGACGTGGCCAACCATCGCATTCGTAAAGTGGACACAAAGGGAATCATCACCACCGTGGCCGGCAACGGAATCGCAGGTTTCTCCGGTGATGGAGGGCCAGCCACAACAGCGGGACTCAACAATCCTCAGGATGTTGCGGTGGATAGCGCAGGCAATCTCTACATCGCGGACGGCACCAACAATCGCATTCGCAAGGTCTCGCCGGGCGGCGGGGGAGGAGGCGGCGCCACCATTCTCTCCGTCAACGCCACGCTCAACGCGGCCTCGTTCTCCGCAAGTCCCGGATTCACAAACGGAGCGTTAGGCACGATCTTCGGCACAGGGTTGGCTACATCCATCGCGCAAGCGTCCACCATCCCACTGCCGGTTTCGCTGGGCGGCGCCTCGGTCACCATCGGCGGCGTGCCGGCTCCGCTCACGTTTGTCTCTCCCACGCAAATCAATCTGCAGGTTCCATGGAATCTCCAGTTTGGAATGACGGACGTTGTGGTGACGGTAAACGGCGGTGCGTCGGTGCCGTATCGCGCGAACATCTTCAACCTTTCGCCCGCCATCTTCAGTACGCAGTTCGGAGTTGGACAAGCGATCGCAATCAATCCGGATGGATCGCTAGCGGCGCCGGCGGGCTCCATTCCAGGCATCGCGACAAAGCCAGCGAAAGTTGGCGATACGATCATCATCCTGGCCACCGGCCTGGGCCTGGTGACGCCGGGCATCGCCAGCGGCGCGGCGTCTTCCGACGTGCTGCGGCGCACCATACTAACGCCTAACGTGTTGATCGGAGGCGTTCCAGGCACCGTTTCGTTCTCGGGATTGTCACCGCAGTTTGTCGGAGTGAATCAGTTGAACGTTGTAGTGCCGAACGTTCCGGCCGGCGTGGTGTCTCTGCAGATCGACGAAGCCAGCATCCGCACCACGGACAAAGTCACCATCGCAGTCACCAATTAACAATCACAATGCGCCTCGCACCGCATCTACTTCGAACAGTCGCGGTTTTGACTGCGCCGCTTTTCTGCCAAGCCCAAGGAATCATCACGACGGTGGCCGGCGGCGGTACGGCTAGTCCCGGCGATGGCGGTAAGGCCATCAGCGCTCTGCTCCAGCCTCCATCCACAGTGGCTCTCGATAGCGCGGGGAACTTCTACATCGTGGAAAGCCGGCGCATAAGAAAAGTCGATACGAACGGAATCATCACCACGGTGGCCGGAAATCTAAATGGAACTGGCACAACAGCCGATGGCCAGCCGCCAACGAGCGTCCGCATGTCGCCTACCGCGGTTGCTGTGGACAGCGCGGGCAACGTGTATATCGCCGATCTCTTCACTCAGGCCATCCGCAAAGTGGACAAGAACGGAGTGATTAGCACATTTGTCGGCGCCACCAACGGTACGAATCCCGCCGTCCGGCAACTGCTCGACAGTCCCACTGGCCTCGCGTTCGACAAAGCCGGCAACCTGTACATCGCGGACAACAACGCCTCCGTCGTTCGCAAAGTGGATACTTCGCTGAAGATCAGCGTCGTCGCGGGTACGGGAGTCCGAACGATATCCGGCGACGGCGGTCCAGCAACCAGCGCGGGACTCGGCTTGACCCGCAGCGTGGCCGTGGACGATGCGGGGAATCTCTACATCCTGAATGATTCCAGTCCGCAAGTCGTCAATCGCGTTCGCAAAGTGAATACGGCCGGAATCATTTCTACCGTCGTCGGCGCCGGACCGTTGGGCTTCTCCGGCGACGGCGGACCAGCCACCAACGCCCAGCTCAACGGGACCTCCGGCATGGACGTGGATGGCGCGGGCAACATCTATATCGCGGATCACTTCAATTACCGCATCCGCAAAGTGGACACGAACGGAGTCATTACTACCGTAGCCGGCAACGGAATACCAAATTTTTCAGGTGACGGCGGCCTCGCTCAAAACGCCGGATTCAATCTGCCGAACGACGTAAAAGTCGACACCGCCGGGAACTTCTACGTCGCCGATACCAATGCGTTTCGCGTCCGCAGGGTCGCCGCCAGCGCGGGGATCCCGATTATCCGGTCGGCCCTCAATGGCGCCTCGTTCAATCTCAGTCAAACCATAATTCCCGGATCGCTCATCTCACTGTTCGGCCAAGGGCTCGCATCGGCCACCGCGCAGGCGTCCGCGATTCCGCTGCCAGTGTCGCTGGGTGGCGTATCAATCACCATTGACGGCATTCCGGCTCCTGTCCTATTTGTGTCCTCCACGCAGGTCAACCTGCAAGTACCCTGGACCGTGCAGCCTGGAAATCCGAAGATGGTCATCACGGTAGACGGAGTCGTGTCGGCTGCCTTCACAATCACGGCGGGCTACGTCTCTCCGGCCATCTTCAGCACTCAGTTTGGCGTCGGCCAAGCTATCGCTATCAATCCGGACGGCTCTCTGGCCGGACCCACCGGCTCCATCCCCGGCATCGCCGCTCGTCCTGCCAAGCCGGGCGAGACGATCATTATTCTAGCCACGGCCCTCGGTGAGGTGTCGCCGGCCATCGCCACCGGCGCGGCTTCATCCGATGCATTGAGGAATACGACCATCACGCCGACTGTGCTGATTGGAGGCGTGGCAGGGCAACTGTCATTCTCCGGTTTGTCGCCACAGTTTGTCGGCGTAAATCAGCTCAACGTGGTGGTGCCGAAAGTCCCGGCCGGCGTGGTTTCTCTTCAGATCGACACGGACGGCTTTCGCACCAGCGACAAAGTCACCATCGCGGTCGGTAACCCATAGATCTCCGCCAAATGCCCAGAAATCTTCGCGCATTCCAACATTTGAATCGCATCTGTTTCATGAGGCAGCACTGCTTCACTCTCTCGTGAGGCCATACTATAAGGAGTTGAGACGAACCAACGGTGAACTCCTTTGTCATTAGCACGGTGCTTGCCTTGTGCCTCGCCGCCGCTAGCGAAGCCGCGCCGCACCGGCTCCGCGTTCATCCTAATGCTTCGATCACAATTCGCTCCATAGCCGAGGCTCCCGACGGGTTCTTGTGGCTTGCAGCCGCCGAGGGACTGTATCGCTTCGACGGATTTCACTATCACAAAATCACCAGCTACCCGTTCGCTTCGGCGCGCTTCGTTGGATTCACGCGCGACGGATCGTTGTGGGCTGGCGGCTTTGAAGGACTGGTGCGCGCTAGAAACAATCGCTTCGAAAAGGTGCTGGAAGAGGGCTTGGGAGGCTTCGCAATCTATCCGGACCAGTTGTTCGTCAAAACATCGAGTAGCTTGGCTCGCATCGGTCTGGATGGTTCCATCCGATCTCTAGGACACATAACACGCCGGGATCTCACAATTGATTCCTCGGGAATGCTCTGGAGCGTTTGCGTAAAACCCGTTCGAGGTTGCGCGTTCGACCCAAGCCATCCGGAGATCCTCCGTCCGGTCGACCTTCCTCCCGGCAACGACCTGATGGAGCTGGTGCACGATTCACACGATCGGATCTGGGCGGCCAACGATGACCAGGCCTTCCTCCTCGAAGACGGCCGCGCTGTTTTGAAATTGCAGCGCCAGCGGAACCAGAAGACCGACCGGCCCGCGCCGCTGCTGTCAGGCCAGAACGGCCAGCTTTGGTTTCTGGGCGACACCGCCGTGGGCCTTATCCCAGAGATCGAGTTTCGCGATCGCTTGGATAACCAGCGCTTCTTTCCAACTTCAGGAATTGAAGACAGCCGCGGTCATCTTTGGGTGGCTGCGCTGGGAATGGGTTTGGTCGAGTGGATCCCCGATCCCGCATGGCGCCGCTGGTTTCCGGAAGACTTCGGAAACGAGACGCCGGTTCAAGTTGTGCGGCAAGGCCGCACCCCCGCGATCGTCGCCACTCAGAAGCACCTGCATATCCAGAATGCGGCTGGCGACAAATGGGCTCGCCTGACTACGGCTGAACATCGTTTTTATTCCGTGCTTCCACTCGATACTGGCGGCTTCCTTGCATCCATCGCCAATTTCGGAGTGGCCCGCCTCTCTGCGAGCGGCGCGGTCGAAGAACGGCTGAAAAACCTTGTGCCGGTTGTCGAGCTATATCGCGAAATCGCGCGGGATGGGAAAGGACGTTACTGGGTCGGAACCAAGAGAGCACTGTTGCGAATCGAAGGCGAACCCGGCTCGCTGAGATTTCGCGAAGAAGATCTTCCTGGCGTTCCTCAGGGGGAAATCGCGCAGGCGGTGGATCTGGAGCTGGACGCGAGCGGACACCTCTGGGTCGGTTACATGGCGGGCATCGCGTGGCTGGATGACCAGGATCACTGGCGCCAGATTGCGACCGACCAGCCCGTGGATACGGTGCGGTCATTCGCGCTCGCCGGCGATGATATTTGGGTTGCGTATCGCCGCTCTGGCATGTTTTCACGATTGCACAAGAATGGCGAAAAATGGACCGTGACGCCGTTTTCGGCAAGCGCCGGCTACACTCCCGTCGACACCGAATTCATCAAGCGCGATTCACGTGGTTGGATCTGGCGCGGCTCCGGCGAGGGCGTGCATATATCGGATGGCCAGCACGTCGCCGCGGACGACTGGCTCCACATTGACCTCGGCAACGGGCTCTCCTCGAACGAATCCGGGCAATACGGCTTCTTTGAGGACGCCGACGGAAGCATCTGGATCAATGGCGACGAAGGAGTGTCGCATCTGCGCCCCGACACCGCATGGTTCGAAGCGCCACACACTTCTGCCGCGCCTCGGGTCACCCGAATCGATGCCGACGGACGAGTCTTTTTATTTCCGGAAGCGCCGCCACACGAGTTGCCCTCCGCCACCAAAGTTCTGCGAATCGACGTGGGGACCTTGCATGCATCGTCGTTTCGAGATGCTCCTCTGCGCTATCGCTTGTTACCGCTCTCGAGCGACTGGCAGCTTTCGCAGGATGGCACGCTTGAATTTCGAAACCTCAAAGATCAGGCTTATACCCTTGAATTAGGTTACGCAGGCAAAGGCATATCGGCAATTGCCACCTATCCTTTGCGAATCGGTTCTCCTGCGGTGTCTCCACCGTGGGCCGGGATCATCGGTTTCCTGCTCGCGGCGGGGGCGATGCTTCCGTTTGTGCGCCGCCTGCCGTTGTTCCAAAGACTGGCGTTCCGAATCGAAAAAGCCATCTTTCTACTACGACGCCGCTACAGCCGGCGCAAGTTCCAAAGTTCTTCGGGCGAGGCGGCCGCTTCAACCGACTATTCGGGTGAGACTTTCTCGGGGCGATACCGCTTGAACGGAATCGTCTCGCGGGGCGGGTTCTCGGTGGTTTATGACGCGCGTGATCTGCGCGACGGAAACGCGCGTCTGGCCGTGAAGGTCCTCAATCGGACGTCCAACCAGGAAGGTTGGGTCCGCGACCGGTTCGCGCACGAAGTGGCTGCTCTGAGATCGATTCAACATCCCAGCGTCGTGCGGATTCTGGATTCGTGGGTCAGCCCGGCCGGCGAGCCGTGTCTCGCGATGCCATTTCTCGAGGGTCAGACCCTGCGGGCGGCTCTGGATGACAGCCTGTTCAGCTTTCCCCGGGTGGCTCGCATCATTCGCCAGCTCGGAACAGCGCTAGCGGAAGTGCACAGCCGCGGCATCGTCCATCGCGATCTCAAACCCGAAAACCTGATGCTGCTCGATGCTGGTACCGATCGCGAGCGGCCGGTAATCATCGACTTTGGAACGGCCGGCCTGCGCAGCGCGGAAAATGAGCTGGCCGCGACCACGCTTATGGCCGGCTCATTCCACTACATGGCGCCGGAGCGGCTGACGGGGCACTACTCGCAGGCCAGCGATGTTTTTTCGTTCGGCGTAATCATCCTCGAGATGCTCACTGGAAAGCGGCTGGGCGATCTCAACGTTATGTTCGCCGATCCATCCTTTGACCGGGAACTGGAAAGGGCGCTTCGAACTAGCCTGGGCGAGCGGGTTGCGAAAATACTCGCCGACTGCCTCGTGCGGGCTTACGACCTGGAACCTCGCCGGCGGCCGGTGGCGGTCGAGACCTGGGCGGAAGAAGTGGCGGCGGCCATCGATCAGGCCTGATCCTGACCCCCGCTCCCTTTGGTCACGGCTCTGCTAGCTGATGTATCGGTAAACGGCCGTAATGCTGACTCCCTACCGAATCGTTGCCTGCCTCGTCTAACCTTCAAGGAAGATTACCCGATGCTTCAGCGCGTGCTGTGTCTCGCAGTTTTTTGTACTGGCCTTTGGGCTGCAGATCCGTTTCTAGCAACCTGGAAGCTCAACCTCAAACAGTCGAAATTCGAGCCCGGACCCGCGCCGCAATCCATGACCGTTGTCTGGACTCAGGAGGGAGATGGCGTCAAGGTCACTACGACCGGGTTCTCTTCAAATGGAAATCCACTCCACGAAGAGTACGTTGCCCACTACAACGGCCTAGAAACATCTAAGAAAGGGCCCTGGAATTTCGACGTCGTCATCAATCGCCAGATATCCGAGCGCGAGCGCGAGGATATCTTCAAGAAACGCGGAGCGATCCAGGGCACCTCGAAACTAATCGTGTCAGAGGACGGGCGTCAATTGACGGTCACTTGGAAGTATGGCGAACTTAGGGATGTCCGAGTGTTCGATCGTGAGCCCTAGACGAGCCTGGAACTACCGCGCTTGAGCTGGTTCGCCATCCACTGCAGGCCAAAATCGTAATCGGCGCGAACCCGCCAGACTTCCCGGTTTTGGGTCCGGCTCATTTCCTGTACCGTCAGGCCTTCCACACTGCGAAGCCAGACCGTTTCCGCCACGCTCGGATCCAGGGTCTGGAGTTTCTCGAACACCATCTTCGCGGCTAGCAGCGACTCAGGGCTGGCGCTCTGATTGGCCGGGCGCAATAGTTCGGGCACAAGTTCCGGGGAAACCTTCTTCAGCGGCCGCTTGACGCGTGAATGATCGATCAGAACCTGCCGCATGGCGCGGGCTGAGATGCGGAAGAAATGATCCTCGCTCAAAATCCGGCTTTCGATCCCACGCAGCTTGAGGAATAATTCGCTGACCAGAGCGGTGGGCTGCAGAGTGTGTCCGGGCCGTTCCCGGCGAAGCAATGCCGATGCGATTCCGCGCAGCCGGTAGAATGCCAGCTTATAGACGGCATCGCGGGCAATACTGTCCCCTAGCCGGGCCTTCTCGAACAAGGATGCAAATGCTTCGGTCATCCGAAGGAACTTCTTCTCCCAGTGCTGCTCAAATGGAGTATATCAGACATTCGGCGTCCCACACCGGCGGCCAAAATGCCCATGTGATAACGTGTAGGATTCAAGTAATCCGTTCACACTGGAGGTGACCGATGGAAGCCCTTGGCATGGTGGAAACCAAAGGACTGATAGGCGCGATCGAAGCGGCCGACGCGATGGTGAAAACCGCTAAAGTCACTTTGCAGGGCAAGGAGTACATTGGCGCGGGCTTCGTCACCGTCACGGTGCGAGGCGACGTCGGTGCGGTCAAAGCGGCTACCGATGCAGGCGCCGCCGCTGCCCGTCGCGTGGGCGAATTGGTATCGGTGCACGTCATTCCCAACCCACACCCGGAAATCGAACCCACATTGCCTGGCGCCAAGAAGGGCGACAAGTCGCTCGGCTAATTGAAGACGTCTGCTCCCTCGAGTTGTGAGCGCGGCGTTTTTCCTGATGCTCGCGCCGAAGTTCTCCATGTTGAAAGACCCCGATCTCGTCTCTGTTCAGGAGGTCCGCTCCAAAGTCGAAGAGGCTTATTCGGCCTGGCGCAAGTACCGCGCGTACTCTCAGGAACAAGTAGACGCGATCGTGGAACAGGTGGCCGCTGCCGCACGAGCGAATGCCCGTCGCCTGGCGGAATTGGCGGTGGAGGAAACCGGATACGGCAATGTCAAGGACAAGCTAGCCAAGAATCTGCTGAGTGCTGATGTTCTGCCTCGCGCGATGCGAGGCCTGAAGACCATTGGAGTTCTGCGGGAGCTGCCCGAAAAGAAAGTGGTTGAGATCGGAGTGCCGATGGGAGTAGTCGCCGCCATTCTTCCGACTACGAATCCAACTTCCACTGCAATTTACAAGACCCTCATTTCGCTGAAGGCCGGAAATGCGATTGTGCTGAGCCCGCATCCACGCGCCAAGGTGTGCACCTGCGAAACCGCGGCAGTGCTGCAACAGGCTGCCGTTCGAGCCGGTGCGCCGGAGGGCTTGATTCAGTGCATCACCACTTCCACGCTCGAAGCGACCAATGCTTTGATGAAGCACCCGCGGACTGGGGTGATTCTTTCCACGGGCGGCAGCGGCATCGTACGCGCGGCGTACTCGAGCGGCAAGCCGGCTTTCGGAGTTGGACCCGGTAACGTTCCGGTGTTAGTGCACCCATCAGCGGATGTCGAGACAGCCGTGGGACTGGTTGTGGACGGCAAATCCTTCGATTTCGGTACGGTCTGTTCCAGCGAACAAGCTATCGTTGCCGAGCACGGGCTCCGAGATCGGATTGTGGCTGCCCTGAAGGCGCGCAAGGCTTTTCTATGCGACGCACGTCAGACCGATGCACTCGCCAAACTCCTTGTCACTCCCACCTTCGGCGTCAATCCGGATTGCGTCGGCCAGGCCGCCCCGAAGATCGCGCGCATGGCAGGATTCGAGGTTCCCGCAGATACGCCGATCCTGGTGGTGGAAATCAGTGGCGTAGGCAAGCAGCATCCGCTCTCGGCGGAAAAGCTTTCGCCGGTTCTTTCGCTGTACTTCGTCGCGGACTTCGCGGCCGCTTTGGATGCCTGCGAAGCTCTGCTGCGCTTTGGCGGCCTGGGCCACACATCCGTCATTCACGCCACCGATGACGCCCGCATCCGCGCGTTTGCCTTGCGCATGCCGGCGTTTCGAGTCCTGGTGAACACGCCGTCGCCACAGGGCTCGACAGGAATCACCACCAACGTTTTTCCCGCCATGACGCTGGGCTGCGGCGCGGTGGCGGGCAACATCACCAGCGACAATATCGGACCGCTGAATCTAATCAATATCAAGAGGTTGGCTTACGTGGCTCGCAAAGCAGAAGACGCTTTTGAAAACCCGGAAGGCTTGCAAGTGGCAGGCGGGCTCGACCGCAAGACCGTCGTATCAGCCGTCGAGCGTTACTTGGCCAAGCGCGGCGTGACCCAAGCGACACCCATCACCTCCGCTGTCGTGGATCGCTTTCTTGCAGCCAAGAAAGGCGGCGCCAGCACTCCTGCTCTAAAGCCCGTGGCTTCCGCTTCCGAGCCAATTCTAGTCGTCGACTTTGTCTGTGAGGACGATGTCCGGCAGGCGGTCGCGAAATCCAAAAAGATCTTCATCGGACCTCAAACCATCGTGACGCCGTCGGCGCGAGACTTGGCTCAGGAACACGATATTCTGGTGGTCACTGAGCAGCGCAAGGCGATGAAGAAGAGTGCCTCCGAATAGGAAGGCCTTCCATGAAACCTAATCTGGACACACTCAGATCGGAAATCGAGCATTACCTCGAAGAAATGGGCATGGCCGTGTACTATGGCTATTCCCGCGCGCTCGAAGCAACGCCGGCCATCCAATGGGATTGCGATCAGCATCCCGATTACAAACAGTTCGTTCACGCCGCCAAAGCCGTGGGCGTACAACTGATTGTTTTTCACCAGCTCGGATTTTCGTCCGATCAAATCGATGATGCGCTGGAACAATTGACCGCGTGCGATCTGCCTCGCGAAGAGTATCGGGAGTTCGAAGTGCAGTTAACCAATGTGCGCGCCTACGACGGATTTGTCTGCGCGATCGAACTGTCCTTCGATCACCAGGGTCGCGTCTTCATGTTCAACCTGCGAGCCGGCTGGTACAAGGATCTGTGTGAGATCTTGGACGAGATCCAAATCCTGGGCGGCGCGCCAGACAACGATGACGACACGCCCATCAGCGGATATTTTTCGAGGAACTAATCTGAAGCGGTTCCTGTAGCATAGAACTGTACGGCTCCTTCACCAACACTGACTCCGAACTGGCTGATCCCGCTGGTCGATGCTGACGCGACCCGTGATTTGGCCGCTGCCTTGGGCGTTCAGCCATTGACTGCGCGCGTCTTGCTGAGCCGTGGCCTGCGTGATCCAGCCTCCGCGCAGAAATTTCTCGCGCCTTCCATCCACGATTTGCACGACCCTTTTCTCCTGACTGGGATGCGCGACGCCGTCGATCGATTGCGGGCGGCCATCACAGCCCATCAGAAGATTCTGATTTACGGCGACTACGACGCCGACGGTACGGTCTCGGTTGTCATCTTGAAAAAGGCCATCGAACTCGCGGGTGGCCAAGCCAGCCACCATGTTCCGCATCGTCTCAAGGATGGTTACGGCATGCGCTCGGAAGTGATCGAGCGGGCCGCGGCGATGGGCGTACAGCTTATTATCAGCGTCGATACCGGAATCCGAGCCATCGAAGTGGTCCGGGGAGCGCGCGAGCTGGGCATTGACGTGATCGTCACCGATCATCATCTTCCCGACGCTGAACTTCCACCTGCGCTCGCGGTACTGAATCCGAATCGGCGCGATTGCGCTTATCCCGATAAAAACCTGTGCGGCGCCGGAGTCGCATTCAAGCTCGTGCATGCACTTCTGGGCACGCTGGGATGGCCGGAAGAAAAACTGGCGCGCATGCTGAAGTCGTTCCTCAAACTGGTGGCGGTAGCGACCGTGGCCGATGTGGTGCCGCTGATCGGCGAAAATCGGGTCATCGTCAAGTACGGACTTCAAGGTCTGAATCAGGCACGCAATCCCGGACTGCGGGCGCTGCTCGAAGTTTCAGGAATGGCCGGCGGACGCTCGCCCAGCGCGCGACAAGTTGCTTTTCAGATTGCCCCGCGCATCAACGCCGCCGGGCGCATGGATGACGCCGGCAATGTCATCCGATTATTTCTCACGGAAGATTTCGAAAGCGCCCGCGCGATCGCTGCCGAGCTTCACTCGTTAAACAAGGATCGCCAGGAGACCGAAGCCGAGATTGTGAAACTCGTACTGGACGAATGCATCAAGGCGCCGGTTACAGAAGACCAGTCCGCGCTCGTGTTCGCGGGCGCCAACTGGCATCGCGGTGTGGTCGGCATCGTTGCTAGCCGCCTGGTCGATCGATTCTGTCGTCCCGTATTTGTGCTGAGCCAGGAAAACGGCGAGGCGCAGGGCTCCGGCCGAAGCATCGCGGCGTTCCATTTGCTCGATGCGCTCGAATCCATGCCGGAATTATTCACTCGCTTCGGCGGGCATCGACAGGCTGCCGGTGTCAGCCTCTCATCCGAACTGGTGCCTGAATTTCGGCGGCGATTCAACGCCTATGCAGCCGAGCGGCTGACGGCCGCGGATTTCAGGCCGCAACTGTCCATCGATTCTGTAGTGGACTTGAAGGAATTGACCACTGGTCCGGCGGTCGAAGAAATCCTGGCCATGGCGCCCTTCGGTTTTGGCAACCCAGCGCCGGTGCTGGCCATTTTCAACGCCGAACTACATGCCGCGCCGGTGGTGCTGAAAGAGAAACATCTCAAGGTCCACCTAAGACAGAACGGACGCAGTTTGTTATCGACAGCCTGGAACCTGGCAGAGCGCGCTGGGGAATTTTCCGCCGGTACTCGCGCTGACGCCGCATTCTCGCTCGAAGAGGACGCCTACGCTCAAAGCCGCGGCTGGGGAGGCTGGTCGGCGATACTTCGAGACATAAGAGCAAGCTCAGGCGCGTCCTAATCCATCGGCTCAGGCCAGAGCCGGCTCGCGGCAGACCTCCAGGATCTCAGCGGCGAGGGTAACCCACGCATCCAATTCTGTTGGCTTCACGCGATACAGTCGCACGCCGAGCGCCAGTACTTCGGCTGCATCGTAAGGACTCGCCATACTGGTCAGTGCAACTACGTGGATGTGCGACAACGCTGGCGCTTCCTTGATAGCGCGGAGCACGGCTGTCCCATCGTGCTTGGGCAAGTGCAGGTCTAAGACAATGACGCAAGGCTCCAATTTGGCGCCGCCGATCCGCTGTTCACCGATGAAGCGAAGGGCGTCTTCGCCATCTCTGAGAACTTGGAGTTGATAGTCTTCAGTCTGTTGCTCAAGAGCGTAACGGAATACAAAAAGGTCACTTTCGCTGTCTTCGATGATCAGTATTCGTGCTGGATCTTTAGCCATGTCAGTAAGCTCCGATCGCCTGTAACAACCACGTGACTCGTCAGTTAGACCCGTTCCGGGGAAGATAGTTGCTTGAAATCACCCCGGTAACCAAACTAACTGTCGCGGCCGATGATTCGAAAGCGTTTCCCCCAGAGTTTAAGGCGTCCATCCGTAGTAAGATTCGGCCTGGGAGGAATTCCGCAATGCACCGCCGCCGTTTCCTGAATACGCTCCTCAGGACTTCCGCCGCGCTGCCTGCGGCATTCAAACGTCTCGCCGCGCAGAATCGCAAGAAGGTCAAGATCACCGACGTCAAGTGCATGATCGTGCGCGGCACTTGGGACTGGAACCTGATCAAGGTTGAAACGGACTCCGGCCTATACGGCATCGGTGAAGCCTAATGGGGGACGGCGTGCCATTGAAAGCCGATCCCGATTTCCGCGAAACCGGTCACGATCCGTACCTGAGGAACCTCACGCACAAGGACATTCGCCCCATCGTGCGGGGCATGGAGATCATTCGCGAGGAATTGGGTCCGGATGGCGATTTCGGCGTGGACCTGCACTGGCGCTACGACGCCAAGGATGTCATCGAGCTGGCCCACGCACTCGAGCGCGTCAAGCTGATGTGGATCGAAGATCCGGCGCCGCCCGACAATCCCGCCGAGATGGCGCGCGTCACGCATGCCGTCAACGTGCCGGTGTGTACGGGCGAGAATCTGTACACTCGCCAGGGATTCCGGAGACTGCTGGAGCTGCAAGGCTGCGATATCGTGCATATCGACATTCCGAAATCGGGCGGCCTGCTTGAGTCGAAGCGCATCTCGGACTTCGCGGACATGCACGGAATCTGGACTGCGGCGCACAATCCCGCAAGTGCGGTTGGAACCATCGCCTCGGCGCATGCGGCGGCATCCATCCGCAATTTCCGCGTGCACGAACTGGCCAAGTACATCGACTATTGGGAGAACATCGTGATACACGACGGGCCGATCATCGAGAATGGATATCTGACCATTCAAGACAAACCGGGCTATGGCATCGAGCTGAATCCCGACGTTGTTCGCGCACATCTGGTCCCGGGCGAGACCTGGTGGGGTTAGCATGAGGAGAATCTAGAATGCCGGCAAACAAGACGCGAATCCGCTGGGTACTGGTGGGCTGGATGTTTCTCATCAGCGCCATCGCTTATCTGGATCGAGTGAACATCTCGATCGCCGGCAGTTCCATCGCTGACGAATTTCATCTGAACAATCAACAGCTCGGATATGTGTTCAGCGCTTTCGTGCTTGGCTACGCGTTTTTTCAAGCGCCCGGCGGATGGCTGGCCGACCGCATTGGTCCGCGCCGGGTCCTGATGCTGGGAGTGATCTGGTGGGGTTTGTTCACAGCGGCCGTTACCCTTCTGTCACCACAGTTGACCGGCCTGCTGGCGGTCTTGATCGTGCTGCGGCTCGCGCTCGGGATGGGCGAGGCGGTGGTTTATCCCGCCACCAATTGCGTTGTGGCCGCATGGATCCCATCCACGGAGCGCGGCCTCGCGAACGGCATCATTTTCGCAGGCGTCGGATTTGGCGCGGGCATCACGCCTCCGATCATTACCTGGTTTCTCACGCACTATGGATGGCGATCGTCCTTTTGGGCCAGCGCAGTGCTCGGCCTCATCGCGGGTGTCATCTGGTTCGTGATTGCGCGCGATCGGCCGCGCGAGCATGCCTGGGTCTCACCCGAAGAGATCGCGCTGATCGAAGCCGGATTGCCGAAGCCGGACCCGGCCACGAAAGCCAGTGTGGGCGTGCGATCGATTCTCACAAATCACGATCTACAGGCCATCACCGTCAGCTACTTCTGCTATGGATATACAGCCTACATTTTTTTCACTTGGTTCTTTATCTACCTGAACAAAGTCCGCGGTCTCAACCTGAAGCAGAGCACCTACTATTCAATGCTTCCGTTCATCGCGATGGCCTTGGGCTCGGCGGGCGGAGGATGGATCAGCGACATAGTTTCGCGCCGCCTGGGGAATCGCGCCGGGCGCTGCGTTTTCGCATCCATCGCCATGCTGCTGGCGGCTGCTTTCGTCGCGCTCGGGACCAGCATAGAAAGCGCCGAGCTGGCCAGTTTCTTCCTGGCCGGAGGCGCCGGCGCATTGTATCTGTCTCAGAGCTCGTTCTGGTCGATGAGCGCCGACATCGGCAAGAGCTCGGCCGGATCGGTTTCAGGCGTCATGAACATGGGCGGCCAGTTGGGCGGAGCGCTCACCGCTTCTCTCACTCCATGGATCGCCGAGAAGTTTGGCTGGACTTCATCCTTTATGGTGGCGGCCGTATTGTGCTTCGTCGGAGGCTTGTGCTGGCTGTTGGTTCAGGCCAAGTCCAAGCCCGCGGCGCTGCTCATCGACCTGCCAGCGACAACCAAGGCCACGACCTGAACGGCGCGTTCCGTCGGCGTTTCGTGTGCCTCAGTGGCCCAGTACCTCCGACCGATTCCCAGACTCTGTCGTGGAAGATGCACCCCGCACCAGTGCCAAGTATCCCTCGGATAGATTTCGTGAACCTACATCGCTGATGAACGCGAAGCCATGGGCGTACTGGAAGTTGCACTGCGCGATGACGTAGCCCTGGAAGCCGGGAGTGGCCGCAATGCTCTTTCCGGTATTGCACGGACTTCCGTTTGAGAATTTAGATTCCAGTCGGGTGCCGGCGCCGGCACAGCCGCCGTAATAGTTGAGTGCGCAAGCACCGCTTTGCGGGCCCGTACCAAAAGGGTCCAGGCTGTTGGGGGAAATCGCGAGTCCAGTGTCAAAGCCGAACTGATTCGTGACGTATGGAAAGGGCAGAACCGTCCGGGCGAGGTTGATCGCGTACGGGTTGTCGGTTCCGGCCTCCTCACCCGGCTTTCTTACGTTATTCCGTATGTTTGTCAAGCGTGCAGGGGACCTCAGGACCGGAGAAAAGGAGCCCGCTCCGTTGGGGTCCGTGGATACTAAGCGGGCTATACCCGTGCTCGGGCCCGACGGAGTCACGGTAGTTGCAAACAATTGCACACTGGCGGGGATCGATTCAAATGCCTTGCGCAACCTCGTGCCAAAATCTTCTGAGGAGAAGGCCGCGCTGTTTCTCCTCTTGAACGCTGTCGCAAAGAGTTCACTAGGCCTTAGCACCTCGATGGGTCTAGTATCCGCGGTTGGCGCAATTCTCCTCTTGAACGCTGACGCAAAGTTGAGACTCTCGCCAAACTGAAGAATATTGACAGGGTTCCGAGATTTCAATGGCGTGCCCGTATTCTCGTTGACAGGCGTGGCTTGCAGCCGAATCCCCGCGGGGTCGAACACAGTGACGCCGATAGCTGTGGGCATATCGCCCTGAAACACAGTCGGTCCACCGCCCGGCGGCAAGTACACGATGTTTCCAGCAGAATCAGGCGTGAAACTTATGTTCCCTCCGATACTGGTGGTCAGCGGCGTCGAAGTGCCGTTCGGTCGGATGAAGACCACAGGCGGACGGAAGCCAGCAAGATCATCGCATAGTTCGACGATTCCGTCGGACCTCAACACGATGTCTCCAACTCTCGCGTACAGCGCGGGTCCTTCGCCGGCGCCCCGCGCTCCAGCGGATCGGAGGGACTGGAGCGCTCCCCCCGGACCCGGCGTGCGCGAGATCACGTTGCCTAGGCCATCGTAAGTGAAGGCCGCCGAGCCTCCCAGTCCGGTGTAGGACAACAGGCGCCCAGCCAAATCCCATTTGTAAGTCCGAAGCGCGTCCTTAGTTACGCGCCCCAGGGCATCGTACTCAGCCGCGTAGGATTGATCCGCCGCATCGAACTGCTGGGAAACGTAGCCGGACGGCTCGGGGACAGCGATGCCCGTAATGTCATCACTGGTGATGCGGCCCAGCGCGTCCCGCTTGACTGTCTCAGAGAATAGCGTCTGCGAACCCTGGGTCACCTTAAGTGTCAGCGCCCGTCCGTTGAGGTCATAGGTGTAATCTTCTTTTACGCCGTTCGCAAACGCCTTCGAAGTTAACTGGCGCGCCGCGTCGTAGGTGAACGTCACCTTCCCTCCGGCCCAATCCTCGATCTGCGCCAGCAGCCCGAGATTATTGTAGGTGTACCGTGCCACCTGCCCCGGCGCGTAAGTAATCGTTGCGATTCGTCCCGCATCGTCACGCGTAATTTCGAACTCGTTGTACTGGATGACGCGGCCGGCGCCATCGTACTTGATGCTCACTCCGTCGGCGGAAGTTAAGCGATTGAGCGCGTCGTAGGTGTAGTCGAGAACCGTCCCGTCGGAATAACTGGCGCGGGTCAAGTTGCTTGCAGCGTCATAAGTGTATTGGACAGTACCCAGCGGATTGGTGACAGACGCGAGGCGCTGGCGGGAGTCATATGTATAGGTGAAAGTTCTGCCGAGCGGGTCCGCGAACGACACCAGCCGCCCGGAGTTGTCGAAAGTTCGACGCCAGGAATTGCCGTTGGGGTTGGTCAGCACGGTGATGAGACTGAGCTCGTTTCGCTCGAACGATTCGGTAATGCCGCCCGGATAGGTCGTGCCGATTGGGGCCCCACGCTTGTCGTAACGGACTTGCGTGATCCGGCCGGCGGCATCGGTGATTGACGTCAGCCGGCCTAGCGCGTCATAAGCGGCCGTGTACTTCTCGTTGTTCGGCGTGGTTAGCGTAGTGATCTGGCCGCGCGCGCTCCGAGTGAACGATGTGCTGCGGTTCAGCGCGTCTGCGACAGCGGTCACGCGGCTTTCAGCATCGTTTGTTATCGCGACGCCTTTGTTGGTTGAATCGGTCACTCCCGTGAGCTGGTTCTGATTGTTGTACCCATAGTTCAGAGTGACATTGGCTTCGTCGGAGGTCGTGGCCAGGCGCGAGACGGCGTCGAAGGTCCGCCGGGCAGTCTTTCCGGCGGCGTTGGTGGCGGACCGGACTCGGTCATTGTTGTCGTATGAAAGTGCCGCGACGCCTCCCAGAGAGTCGGTGGCGCTTAACAGATTGCTGTTCGCATCGTAGGTCAGACTGGTAGTGTTGCTCCGCTCATCACTGAGCCGCGTAGGATTATCCGCTGCGTCGTACTGCGCGCTGACAGTGCTGTTGTCCGGGTTGGTGATGGAATTCGGACGGTTGGCAGTGTCATAAGCGACCTTGGAGGTATCGCCGGATGGCGCCTGGATCGACGCCAGATTTCCGTCGTTCCCATAAGTAAATGTAGTGACGCCTCCCGAAGGATTCGTGAACGTCAGGATTTGACCGCCGGTGTTCCAGGTCGCCTGCCAGGTTTTTCCTGTTTCGTCCACCAGAGAAGTGACGTTCCCCTTCGCGTCGCGCGCAAAGCTGAGAGTGGTCGCGTCCGGTAAAGTTATGCCTTGCAGATCGTAGAAGGTGAACCCCGCTTGCGTGGCGGCGGAATATCGGAATGAAGTCGTGTTGTTGAGCTGATCTGTGACACTCGCGGGAAAACCGCTGGCTGGGTCGTAGGTGACCGTGGTCTTCGCGCCCGTTCGATCGGTAATCACGGTGGGGCGGTTCTTCGTGTCGTAGGCGTACTGGCTGGGCGCGCCGGCGGCGTAGCCCACCGAAGTGAGATTCCCATTGACGTCATGCGTATCGACAAAGCTGACACCCAGCGGCTCAGTGATGCTCGTGCTCCCGGTGTTGTAAACCAGATTCATCGCGTTGGCCGAGCTGTCGCTCTGCTTGTTCACGCGGCCCTGCGCGTCGAAGGTCTGGGTGAAGGGCTGATTGCCGTTGGGCTTCGTCTCAGCCGTAATTAGGCCAGTCAGAGTTCCTGCCGCCGTATAGGCGTAAGTGGACTTCTTACCGTTGGCATCCGTGAGGCCGGTGAGATTGCCGCTCGTGTACTCGAAGCTGATGCTGCGGCCGGACTGATCCTGGACTTTTGCGAGGTTGGAGCCTGCGTACGTAAACGTCAAGGTCCGGCCCAATCCATCGGAAACTTGCGCTGGACCCACGCCTGCGGGCGCTGCTGTCACTGTCAAAGCGTTTCCGGATCGGTCCTCGACCCTTGTGAGTGCGCCGCCCGAGTCGAACGAGTAGATCAGTCTCGATAACGGACTCAGAAACTGATAGCCCGTTCCAACCGATACGAGCTGGTAGGGCACAGGCTCGGTCGCCGCTACTTGCCAGACGTTGTTGGATTTCGTGAAAGCCACGGTCTTGCCCTGAAACAACGTCACGGCCGCGCTCGTGCCGGTGACCGCAAGCTTCAGATCATAGTTGTGCATCCAGTTGGTTCCCAGTGCGCTCGCGATGCCGTTCGCCTTCAAATACGACGCATAGTAAATGGTCAGTCCGAAGCCGAGCGGTCCGTTCTGCCGCAGATGGGTTTGTTCGTCGAACAATTCGCCGGTGAAGGTTCCGACTGGCTCGCCGCGAGGTGATTGACCGCTGGTTTGGGCAAATGTTGGAAGAATGCCGGAAGTTGCCAGTATGTTGTAAGGGAGCGTGCTTGAATCGCCGGAGAAGGTGCCGCAGAAGGAGGTAAAGGTGAAGATGCCGGTGTTGGCCCCCTCTTTCGTTGGAATGCCAGTGACAACGACGCTACCCACCGAGCCGTTCTGCCCGTACATGACGTTGGCCGTAACGTTCATGATCGTGAAAGTTCCCGTCGCGGTTGCTCGCACGGTAACAGGACCATTTCCGTTCGAGCCCGAATAATTTGTGCCGTGGACCGGAATGGTGATCACCAGCGTTTTCCCTACCGTGGCGCTGCTCGCGTTCACGGCGGTGACATCGAAGATGAACAGCACATCCGTGCAGGCCAAAAGGCTGAGGACGAGCAGCAGAAGGCCGCAAATGAATTTCAAAGTCGGTTTCATGGCTACTCCTTGCGCTATCGCACCGATACGGTGAGCCCCGGCTGGCTTGCCGCAGTTCCAACCGTGACCACCACTGGCACTGCTCCGGATGCAACGCCTGCTGGAACCACTGCGTTGATCTGAAAAACGCCCGCTACCTGGAAGGGCCCGGCGCCGGCATACTGGACTTGCGCCTCCTGGTTTCCGATGGTCACTTTCACCGGGAGAACGGGCTTTGGAAAGACCGTGGCGGCGATACGGCCGTCGACTCCTTTGGGTTCGGTTTGCCCCTCGCCGGTGCCGTAGAGAATCACCACCGACCCTTTGGCCGCTGGATTCGCGGGCGAGTTGATGGAGTTGTCCTGATTGAGAATCGCGCCATTGCCTTTTCCGGACGAGTCGGACGAAAAGAGCGCTGGCGCGGCTTGCGTCACCGGGAGAGCGAGCGGAGTGGAAGCTCTGCCCTGGAAGACCACGACCATTTGTGTGGTCGTCTTCCCGGCCACCGAGTACGGCACGATAGCGGTGGTCTGGGCAGTGCTCGCGTAGATGAGTGGCGCGGGAACGCCGTCGAACAGCACGCTGGTATCGCCGGTCAGCGTGTCAACGAAGGTTGGCGACGCGAGGGTGTAGTTGGCGAGCTTCGTTGGACCGATGCCAGTTCCGAAGAGTGTTACCAACTCCCCCGGCGCAATGGGACCGCCCAGGAAGCTCGCTGCATTGACCACCGCACCGGACGCCACGGTCGGAGCAGCCCCCGCAACGGGACTAATCACCAGGCGTCGAAGCAGATTTCCAGCCGGATCGTAAACTAGGCTGACCACCTTGCCGTTCGAGTAAGTTACAGTGCTGACGCGTCCGGCTGGGTCATATGTGTAGCTGAGGGTTTGTGCGGTGCACAAAGCGGTGAGCGCCAAAGAGCACAGGAAGCGAAAGGAAATCAAGGTACACCTCCGCAAGCGACGTGATGGGATTCTTACAAGATTGCTAAAAGGAAACCATGCGCTGGGAAATTCAACGAACGGCGCTAGTGTTCGCAATGAAAACTATGCGTCCAGCGGAGGCTCCCTGGCAAGGAATTGCGCCTGAAAACCGCTGAGAAACACTGACAAACGCTGAAGCGTGGCTCAGTCCTGATGAAAACAGGCGTTGCATTTGCGGCAGACGCCCGGTCAGCGTTTCGCTGCCGCGCAAGCGACGGGGCCGAGTCGCCCGGCTGTCAACAACAAGGCCATACTTGATGCTGGTATCGAGTATGGTACATTAAGGCGTCATGGGGACCGCCCGCAAGATCACTATCGAGGTGCCGCCGGAGCTGCTCGAGAAGGCACAACGCGCCAGTGGTAGCGGCATCACCCAGACCGTTCGTACCGGCCTGGAGCTAGTCGCCGCATCGCAGACCTACGCGCGGCTACGCCAACTCCGGGGCAAGGTTCGATTCTCGCGCACATCGGCTGATCTCAAAACTGATCGATGATCGTCGCCGATACCAGCACATGGATCGCCTTCCTCGAGGGCGACGGCGGCACGGACGCGCAATTGCTCGATAGGGCCCTGGAAGACCGGCAGGTGCTAATGGCGCCCGCTGTGCTCACCGAACTCTTGAGCGACCCGAAGCTGCCTCCAGCAGTTGCACAAACTCTTTCGGAACTGCCTCTGATCGAGATCGGATCTGGCTATTGGGAACGGGCAGGCGCGTTGTGGGCGCAAGTGCTGGCCAAGCGCCGCAAGGCGCGCCTTGGTGATGCCCTGATCGCCCAGAGCTGCATAGATCGCGGGATTCCTCTTCTTAGCCGAGACCGGGATTTCCGGGCGTTCGTCGACTCTGTCGGCCTCGATCTGCTGATTGACTCCGCAGCGGGCTGATCCGATTTCTTCCACAGACCTAGGCACATCGATACCGCGGACCGTCGCGCCGCGTCCTACCTGGGCGGTGTCAGGCGCATCTGCTCGATGATCTTGCGGAAGCGCGGCTCGCTGCGCAACGGTTCGAACATGGGGTCCACCGCCAGATAGATGACATCGAAGGTCCGCACGCGGTGCGCGGTCTCGAGATCATCCAACGCGGCCACGCGATCGCCGAGAACCATGCTCCAATGAGCGCGGCGATATGCTCTCACAGGATCCTGAAGCGCTTGAGTCACGTTAAGTGCCACGCCCGCCAGGCCGTTCGCCCGGAATACGGTCACCGCGTCGGCGGAATACCACGGCATGCCAGACCGCGCGATCGACTCAATGGCCTGATGTGGTCTTCCCGCCAGCAAATCCGAGTAGGCCAGCCAATCCCAAGCGGACTTCTGGTCTTGACCGAAAGACAGGGCGCGCAGGGCAACAGTTTCGGCTTCCGCATAGCGCTTCATAAAATAAAGTATGCCGCTCTTGATCGTGTAGAGCGTCGAATGGTACCGGTCAAGGCGAATGCCGTCGTCCACCTGCCGCAAGGCCTCGTCCAGCCTGCCCTGCGTGGCCAGCAACATCGCATAGTAGCCGCGCGAGCCCTCGTCCCGTGGATCGAGTTCGACCGCCACCGACAGGTGCTGGTCCGCTCGCGCCCAATCCCAAAACTTGCTGAAGAGAACAAAACCCAGCACCGCGTTGCATCCGGCGCAACGGGCGTCGAGCAAGATGCCTCGCTGGGCAGTTTCGAGGATCAGCTTCTGGTCGAGCCCCTCCTGGCCGGGTAGCTTGGTGAGAACCTCCGCCAGCGAGGCGTGATAGATGGCCTTGTTCGGATTCAGTTGGATGGCTCTGTGAAAGCCCTCTACCGCAAGGCTCAAATTACCGGGGGTCTTCTGCCAGCGCAGCCGTTGCGCCTCTTCGTAGGCGGCCTCGGCCCGTGAGAGCCGTTTGCGATCGGCGAGGATGCTCCACATGAGGCCGCCTGCCAGGATCGCCACCACGGCTGCCGCCACCCATCGGATCCAGCCGCGCCGGCGCGGGCGATCCGCCGTGGTCTCGATGTCGGAGGCAGGGTCGGGCTCACGCCGCACCGGCGCAACCAGACGATAGCCGAGGCGCGGAACCGTTTCCAGGTAGTCCTCCTCGCCGCCATTGTTGAGGACCTTGCGGAGCTGGGTGATGCACTTCGTCAGGTTCGACTCGTCGACTATCTGACCCTGCCAGATTTGGCGAAAGAACTCCTCGCGTTCCACCACCCGGCCGTTGGCTTCCACCAGCAGCCGCAACGCTTCGAAATGCTTCCAGCCCAGTTCGATTGTCGAACCGTTCGACGATATGCGCCGGCGATCGAGGTCGATGACGTGCTTGCCTACCTGGTATGCTCCCCGAACGTCCATGCGAGCCAGTTTCCTACAGGCTCTCATTCTACTGCACCAGCAACAACCAGTCA
>JBGPSX010000008.1:0-22293 GCA_041490325.1 Bryobacteraceae bacterium
AGCTTGCCCAAGAATGACGGGGATCGTACGCAGCGCCATCGCGAGACCGCCCGGGCCAGTGGTCTCCTGTCCCGGATAGCCCTGTTCCAATGCAATCCGCTCATCGCGAGCACGGGCCGCAATGTCGCCGACCCGAATGCTGTTGAGCACGAACGAACTGTCCTCCACTGCATCCCGAAGATCGCGCGCGACGCGAACTCGCAGAGCACCGCCGTGCAACTTCACGACAGCCGCGCAGAGCCGGCCCATCAGCGTAGCGCGTTCGGCATCCGCGTCAAATATCGCCAGTTCGCCGGCGCCGATGGCCGCGTGAGCCTGATTCAGCCCATAGGCGAGTAACGGCGCCCGAACCCCTCCGCCGCCGATCAGCGCTATCTTACTCACAGGCGCGCCTCCAACTCTTCACGCGACGGCAAGGCCTGCAGTGCTCCGGGCGCTCGGGTGGAAAGAGCGCCGCAGGCGCATGCGACGGCGAGACAGCGCTCCGGAGGCACATTATCCAGCAGCGCGTGAATAAATCCTGCGTCGAATGCGTCACCGGCGCCCGTGGTATCGACCGCATCCACTTTGAAACCAGCACACGTGTAGAATACGCCCGCTTGACTCATGACCGCGCCCCTCTCTCCCAGTTTAATAGCCACCGAGGTCACACCGCGCCGTTCGAAGAAGTCGAGCATCGCGCGCGGATCCTCTTTGCCGGTGATGGCTCGAGCTTCGCTCTCGTTCGGCAGAAAGATGGTCGTGAGGCGAATGAGATCCAGACTGGCTGGATCGCGCAGCCACGCTTCGTGCCAGCCAAGATCCAACGAGATGGTGCAACCTGCCGCGCGCAGTCTCTCGCACGCCGCCATAGCCGATCCGCGCTCCGGCTCATAGGCGATGTGAACGTGACGTGCCTCGGAAAGCTGCTCGATTCCCCGATCGTCCCGCAGCCGCAGATCCAATTCCGCGCTTGGACCCAGGTAGGTGAACAGCGCGCGGTCCGAAGGAAATGAAACCGCCGTCGTCATTCCGGTGTATGGTCCACTGCGCCGTACTTGGCTGGTGTCTACGCCAAACTCGCCCACGCGACGAAGCAGCCAGTCCCCGTCCTCGACGCCCACCACGCTGACCAGAGCGGCGGAGCGGCCGAGTCGCGCAAGACCGCAAGCCGTGTTCACTGCACCGCCGCCGGCTTCGCGGACGTAGTTCGTTGCGAAAGCCTCTTGTCCGGGTTTCGGCCAATCCGTGAATCCGCTCAGTACGTGATCGATAAAGCTGTCGCCGATCAACGCGACATCCCAACACCGCCTCATGCAGTTTGGAACGGCCACTCTTTCGCGCGGCGCGCCCTCCAAAGATAGGCGAGAATCCCGGCAGCCATCAACGCCAGTCCGGCCAGGATGTACCTCAGGCCACTTGCAATCAGAATGAACACCCAACCCCCTAGCGCCACAATTGCGGGTAGTGGATAGAGCCACATCGAAAACGGACGCTGAATGCCGGTGCGATAGGTGCGAAGCATGTACACGGCGACACATTGCGCCATGAACTGAATGAGGATCTGGATCACGATCAGTGCCTTGATCAATTCATCCAGGCTCAACGTGCAAGCTGCCGCGGACGCGATGCCCAGGCTCACCAGGGAAAACGTCGGGAAATTCTTGGTGGGATGCAGGCGCGCAAAGATCGAAAAGAATTTTCCTTCGGCTGCGGCAGCGTAGGGAACGCGAGAGACCCCCAGAAGGATCGCAAAGATCGAGGCCATCGCGGTCCACAGGATCAGTACGGTCACAAAGTTGGCGGCGCCATGCCCGTAGAGCCGCTCGATGAAGTCGGACACGATCGCTTTCGAATTCATGGCCTCGCGCCACGGAACGACGTTGATGATCGAGATATTCATTGAGAGATACAGCACCGCCACTACACCAATCGAGATCAAGATAGACCTGGGAATGGTCTTGCCCGGATTTTTTACTTCACCGCCAAATAGACAAACATTGAAGTAACCGCCGTAATCGTACATCGCGATCAGCGTGGCGCCTCCCAGGCCGGCGAAGAAGCTGCCTGAAAGGTGGAACGCGCCCGGCGGAAAGTCGGCGACGCGGCTCATTTCAAAGTGCGTGAAACCGCCGAATAGAATCCAAGCCGCGGTGGCCATCACAACGGCCCACATCGCGATGGAAAGCCGTCCGATGGAGCGAATGTCACGGTAGAGCAGCAACGTCATGAGCAAGCACAGTCCGGCGGCGATGCCCTTGGTTTGCCACGGTCCCAGCGACGGAATCAGATATTTCGAATACTGCGCGAACCCAACCGCGCCGGATGCTGTGGAGAGCGGAGCTACAATTACTATCTCCCATAGAAAAAGAAAACTCATGAGGCTGCCGAGTTTTCTGGGTCCGAACGCTTGTTGCAGGTAAACGTACGGCCCGCCCGCTCCCGGCATGGCCGCGCCTAACTCCGCCCAAACCAATCCATCGCAAATGGCAACCACCGCGCCGGCGATCCACCCGAGCATGGCCTGCGGTCCGCCCATCGCGGCCAGAGTCAGCGGGATGGTCAAAAACGGCCCCACGCCAATCATGTTCAACATGTTGGCTGCGCTGGCTTCGAGCAGGCCGACGCCACGGACAAGACCTGCTTGGACATTTTCGGAGGGCATGCGGATCGAGAGACCGAAAGTTGAGTATAGCGTTAGCGCTGGCGCGATGATCTCGCTTGGCAGGAGATTTGCTCAAGACTGGATATGATGCAATCGCTCGATGACTGCAACTATCAATGTTCCGAACTCGTGAGCGTTCTATATGAAGACTCTTCTCAGAACACCCACGAGGCAATCGCCAATCTCGAGGAGATCTCTGCGAAAACCGCAACGCTTCTCTTTGAGAACCAGCCGGCATCAGGCGCCGCGATCTCGTTCCGTGCTAACGGGCATGACTTATATGGGGTTATCGAATCCACTGATCGCGATCCCATACTTGGCTGGTTTGCAAAGATCAGGCTGCACCGCTTGTCGCGATGGAGTGCCAGAATGTTTGTTCCGGAACACTTTCTCGCGTTGTGCGCGTCGGCGTCCGTGCCACCAGTGACGATTGAGATTCCGGCCGCGACTAAGGTCTTCACTCGAAATCGCAACTCGGGCTACTGAGAAAAAGTTGCTGGCAGATCTTGGGATGATCCGATCCTAACCTGGCGTCACTCCTCACCGATGCGCGAACTTGATTCCGCTCGCTCCGGTATCGCCGATCGGAATGCTACGGATCACCTGATTGGTGTAAGCGTCGATCTGCGTGATGAAGTTCGAGTCGTAGTTCGTAACGAAAATGTGCCGACCGCTGGGGGTCACGCGAATATTTCGTGGCGTGTTGCCCACTGTGATCGAAGTGATGGTTTTGAACGTCGAGGGATCGATCACCGTTACCGCTCCAGGCGTGCCTCGAATGCCATTTGTCACGTACGCCCGAGTGCCATTGGCGTTGAATGCGACATTCCACGCGCCGGTGATCGGAAGGGAAGCGATCAAGGTGTTCGTCAGGACGTCAAAAACGTAGACATTGCCGAAGTAGTTACAGATCCAAACTTGGGTTCCGTCGGGGGATACGATCGCCTGAGTAATGACACTCCCGGCCGTCGGCAAGGCTTTGATATTTCCGCTGGGAAGATCGATTGAGTAGATGGCCGCGGAACCAACGACAGCAAATTCTCCGGTGTAGAGTCGAGTGCCGTCCGGTGTGATGGCGAGCGCATAAGGCTGCGCGCCGGCGGGAAGAGTGATGCGCCGCGTTATCGTGCGCGCTTTCCGATCAATCACCGCGATGGTTCCATTTCCGCCTACAGCGACGTAGAGGGTCTTCTGATCCGGCGAAGTCACTATCCCACTCGGGTTCGGGCCGACAGGTATGCTGGTCACAACGGTAATCGCCCGGGGCGACTTCGCGGAAGTGGAAGGCGGCGGCTGCACATATCCGAGTTGTTCGCCGCCCGTGTCCAGGATGGTGGTCGTTCCGGGACTGAAATCCGACATGTCCATTTCGTCGTCTGGAAACGGCGGCGGCTCTGGCAACGGTATTTCGTCAAAGGGATCGTCGAACGGATCCGGAAATTCCGGCGGGTCAGGCAATGGGAAGTCGTCTTCCGGATCGGGCCAGTCCCAGGGATCGAACGTGTGCTCGTCTGGATCGGGAAGATCGACACCGCTACCGTGGCGTGTGGCGAGAGGACGCCGGAGTATTTCAAAACCGGGCATGCCGTGCGGTAAGAACGAAAATCCCGGTGGGTTCGAAACAGAGACGGTCTTGCCGTAAGAGGGGAACTCAATCCGCACAGCCGTTTGTTTGCCCGTGATGCTGTTTAGGATCGTGTAGATCACTGGAGGATCGCCCCAGAAGTTGCGCATCGGGTCTGGCTTGGATGCGGTGGGATCGCAACCCGTCATCGTGAAGAACCAAACCATCAGCGGCAGGCAAACGAAGACACTGAGCCGGCGGGTCATAATCGGCCTCATTGGTAGTGAACCGCCTTCCCGCTGAGCAGCGTCAGGAACGCCGCTCCGTAATCCAGGCCGCTGGGTGAGAAACTAACTGGACTGCTCAGCGGCGCCGAGCCGATCATCAACAAGCCGGTTCCAGCCGCGTGGTCCCTCGGTTGACGCGCCGGAATGCCAGCCAGAACGTTCGCAGGGATCGTGAAAGACGTCGCCGAGCCCGCAACAGTGCAGGTGAACATTCCCGTGGCGTTGATGCTCGGCGAATAGTAGCCTCCGATAATAAGCACGGTTTGCCCGGATGGCACTCCGGAGAAATTAACCGTGAGCGCTTGAGCGCGGCTGATGGTGGCTGGGATCTGATCGCGATTCGTCCAGGTCAAGGAATTGGCGGCGGGTACGTTTGCGACAAACGCCCCCACGTCGGCTCCCCCGAATCCTTGCACGGCAACAGTGCCGGGGTTCAGACGCAACGTGGAGACAACCTTCACAATTCCGGACTGAAGCCAACCGAGGAAACCTAAAGAGGCGGTCTGGCTCTTGGATATCGTCACACGTTGGCCGGCCACGCCGAGCTGGGCGCCTGCATCCAATACCGATCCAGTAGTCGCCGTGCCCGGGAGCGGATCTTGCCAGAACAAGTTTCCGCGTCCGGAATAGGTTCCGCAGGAGCCCGCCGGCGGCAGCGAATAAAGCGGATTGTAGGTGAACGCGCCGCCACTCTCTCTGCGAAAAGTGGCTGACGCGAAGTCGGTGGTCGTATCGATCGTCAGGCCGATGGTTTGAGTTCGATTTGCCAGCCGGAAGGCATTGATCCAGCCCATCTTGCCGCCCGCGATGAACTTGGTTGCAGCGGGATTGTCGGGCTCTGAGCAGGCTGAACCGCTTGAGGAACCAATCGCCATGGTCGCGGTGTTGCTGACGATCGTGCGCTCGGTGCGAACTTGAACCGGAACCCAGCAGCCTGCGGGCGCGTCGCTCGGCACCGTGAATACAATCTGGTCCGTACCCGAGCAGCAGGGACTTCGCCCGCTATAGAGGATCGGAGCCACCTTGCCACCGACGAACACTTCTACGGGCGTTAGAAGCGAAGCGGGCGCCGGCGCAATGTTGTCGGCGTAGCTCACTGGACCCAGGCCGGTGCCCCACAACGTGATCGCTTGTCCAGGTTGCGCGGAAACCGCCAGGCTGTTCACGGGTTGGTCGGCGGACGAATTGAAATTCTGGAAGACGCCCGGTCCGAATCCACCGCCGGATATCGCATAAATGCCGAGTGAACTGTTCACCACCTGGATGGGCGACGGATTACTTTTTGCGCCACTGGATGTAACGACAACGGAAACCATCCCGAGCGGCGCATTGGAGGGCATGATGGCGTTAATCTGCCCGGGGCTCACAAAAAGTGGAATCGCATCCACGGACGTGGCGCCATCCGGTGAACTCACCTTGATCGAAACGCCGCCGAGAGTGCTCGTGAGCGGAAACGCAAGTGGCGGGCTGCTTGCTGGTCCGAGCCCGCCGCCGAATACCGTAAACACCGATCCGCGCGCGATTCCGCCACCCGGCGTTCCGAACGGCGCAAAACTACCCGCGTTGACGATGGCGCGCTGTCCAATGGTTGTTTGCGAAAGCAATGGCAATCCGCAGACCAAGGTCACCAGCGCCAGAAAAGCTCGTGTCACGACGATGCCTCCTCAAGACCTCTGTTGAGACGATTGCCAATAGATTATCACGTTCAATTTATGGCGGAGGCCTTGACACCGCGACGGCAACCGCGACGGCAACTGAGCTACTAGACTGATCACTTTTGCAATTCTGCCAACGCGGCCAAAACTTCTTCGCTATGTGGATTGGGCTTCACGGCCATGAACACTTTGCGAATCACTCCATTCGGATCGATCAGGAACGTGTTGCGAGCAGCAACTTGTGCGCCGTTGTATTCCCGGATAGATCCATACTTGGGAGCCACTTCGTGGCTGGAGTCGGCCAGCAATTTGAAAGAGAGGCTCTCTTTCGCGCAAAACTCTTTGTGTGAATCGACGGTGTCTTCGCTGACGCCCAGGATCACGGCGTTCTTCTGATCGTATTGGGCGAGATCGCGCTGGAAGTTGTGCGCTTCAATGGTGCAGCCCTGCGTCATGTCCTTCGGATAGAAATACAGGACCACCCACTTGCCGTGAAAGTCGCGCAAGCTGACGTTCTTGCCTTCCTGCGAACTGAGGGAGAAATCAGGCGCCTTCGATCCGACTTCGGGAGCGTCGGCGGCGGCCAGGAGGCATGCGGAGAACAACACGGTGAGAACAGTTTTCATTCCTCTAGAATACTGCATCAGCTAGTGTATTCCTGCTATTGTTCGTTCCGCCAAGTTCCTGTAGCCTTATTGCCATTGTGTTAGTCGCTGGGTTTGGCAGAGTCGCGGGAAATCCCGCATCGTTTTTACTATTCACGCTACTTCTGGCTCCGGTCGGATTACTCGGCCAGGATCCCCGGGGCGTCATCGAGGGCGAAGTCACCGACAAGACCTCCGCCGGAATCCCGGGCGCGCGAGTGTCCGCCAAGAACCTGGATACCGGGTTTGCGGCAGAGGTCCTGACGCCGCCGAGCGGGCGCTTTCGTCTGGCATCTCTGCCGGTCGGGCAATACAGTTTGACCGTGGATGCCGAGAAGTTTGCCAAGTACATTCAGCAACCGATCCAGGTGAGCGTCAGCCAGACGCTGCGAATGGATGTGCAGCTCGATCTGGCCACGGTTCAGGAGGCAGTGACGGTGACTGGCGACGCACCGCTAGTGGATTCGTCCACCAACACGCTCGGCAAAGTGGTTAGCGGGCGAGAAGTGCTTGACCTGCCCCTCAATGGGCGGAACTTCACGCAATTGGGACTGCTGCAGAACGGCGTCGCACCGTTGACCGCGGGACTGGCTACCGGAGGCGGAACGCTGCGCCAAGGCCAGGCATACGCGGTGAACGGCATGCGCCCCGAGTCGAACTTGTATCTGCTCGACGGCGCGCAGAATATCAACAGAATGGATGGCGGGTACGCGCTCAAGACTCCCGTGGATGCCATCGCCGAGTTTCGAATTCTCACGCAGAGCGCGCCACCGGAATACGGCGGCACCAGCGGAGCAACCACCAGCGTGGTCACCCGCGCCGGTGGCAATCAATATCACGGTTCGCTTTACGAATTCCTGCGCAACGACAAACTCGATTCGCGGAATTTCTTCTCGCAGAGCGTGGAGCCGCTCAAGCAGAATCAGTTTGGCGGTACGCTGGGCGGTGCACTCAAGAGAGACCGGCTGTTCTTCTTCGGCTACTACGAAGGCTTTCGCAACAAGCAGGGCTTCACCAGTTCGGGTACGGTGCCAACGTTGCAGCAGCGCACAGGCGACTATTCAGCCTTCCCGACTCCGTTGCTCAACCTGGCGGGCGGAGGCGTTCCGTTCTCCGACAACAAGATTCCTGCACAAGCCATCAGCCAGGTGGCGCGGAATGTGGTGGCATTGTACCCGGTAGGCAACGTTTCGCCGTCGATTTATCGCACTACGGTGGTCGGTACGAACTTCTTCGACCAAGTCGGCGCACGGCTCGACTTCAATGCTTCGGCCAAAGACCAGTTCTTTGGGCGCTACTCGTATTCCGGCGGATACGACATCAATCCGATCTCGGTGCGCGGCACCGATGTGCCCGGCTTCCCAACGCGCGATGACATCACCACTCATTCGGCGGTGCTTTCCAGCACGCACTTGTTTACGGCGGCCATGAGTAATTCACTGCGCGCGACGTTTTTCCGCTACCTCTTCGATTTCGATCAGCGGCTGACTCGCACGCCTCCCGGGGCGTTGGGATTCAACTACGGTCCTGCGTCGGATCTGGGGCAGGGCCCTCCGTTCTTTAATGTAAGCGGCTACTCGCCCATAGGCGGCGCTATCACCGGTCCGCGCGACTCGGCGCAGAACAGCTACGAGATTCAGGAGGGACTTTCATGGGTGCGCGGGGCGCATTCGCTCAAGTTCGGCGCTGGTTTTCTGCGGACGCAAATCAACATGTTCCAGGCGATTGCTCCCAACGCCTTCTTCGTATTTGCTTCCACGTTTCCGACCAACGATGCCATCGCGAATCTCCTGCTGGGCGCTCCCGTCACGTTCTACCAAGGGCTCGGCGATTTTCATCGCGGGCTTCGGATTTGGAATCTCAGCTCTTACGCGCAAGACGAGTGGCGTTTGACGCGCAGGCTCACGCTGAACTACGGCATCCGTTATGAGCGCCTGAATCCGATCCACGAACTCCGTAGTAGGTTGAATGGCTTTGTCCCTGGAGCTCAGTCTCAGATAATGCCCGGAGCGCCCAAGGGCATGCTGTTTCCGGGCGATCCGGGAATTGGCGCGGGCATCGCTGCCGGCTACAACGGTTTTATGCCGCGCATTGGTGTGGCGTGGGATCCCACCGGTCAAGGACTGTGGTCCCTCCGAACGAGCTACGGCATCTTCTACGATCAATTCCAAAACGGCGCGAGTACAGCATCGCAGGGGCCGGTGAGTTCGCTACCTTGGGCGCAGTTCAATCAGTACAGCGGAGCGGGGCTCAACTTCGCGGATCCTTACGCGGGCCGGATCATCCCGGCGCCGAACACCTTCGTGAGGCCGTCCACTGTGTTTGCGATTGATGCAACGGCTCGCCCGCCCTATGCGCAGAATTGGAATTTCAGCGTACAGCGATCGCTGCACGGCCAGTATCTGGTGGAAGCGCGCTACGTCGGCTCCAAGGGCACGCATCTTCCACGAAATATCGAAGCCAATCCGGCTCTGTTCGGGCCCGGCGCGACCGCGCAGAATGCCGACATCCGCAGAATATACGCCAATTGCCCTCCCGGTGGAGCCGCCTGCGATTTTTCGACCATTGCGATGTTGTCGAACATCACCAATTCGACCTATCACGCTGCTCAGGTGAGCCTCTCGCGCCGCTATTCGGCTGGTGTCGGATTTAACGTGTCCTACTGGTATTCGAAGTCGTTGGACTACCTTTCGGCGATGAATCTTTCGGGCGCGTCCGCGAAACCGTTGGCTGGAGAAAACGATCTCGCCCAGAATCCCTTTAACCTGGCGGCCGAGCACGGGCCTTCACTGTTCGACGCGCGGCATCGGTTTGTTGCCAGCGGGAGTTGGGAGCCTAGGGTTGCGAAAGATGCGCCGCGTGGGCTCCGCGTCATCGGCAACGGCTGGCAACTGAACGCGATTGCGACTCACAATTCGCCGACGCCGTTCACGGTGTCCGATTCCACCAATGTGTCGCTGCAAGCCAACAGCCCGCCGATTTCGGGATTTGCCGCCAGCCGGCCTAACGCGATCTCCGATCCGAACAACGGGCCGCACACTGTGGATCAATGGATCAACCGCGTGGCATTTCAGCGCTTGAGTCCGCAGACGCAAGCCGGACAGTTTGGCAACGCGGGGCGCAACATTGCGCGCGGCCCGGCGTTTACCGGCCTCGACTTGTCAGTGACGCGCACGTTTTCTCTCAGTGAGGCAACGCATCTGCAAATCCGCGCGGAATCGTTCAACGTATTGAATCATTCCAACTTCGGCCTACCGGTCTATGACTTGAATTCGGCGAACTTCGGAAAGATCTTCACCGCCTCACCGCCACGCCTGATGCAGTTCGCAATGAAACTAATATTCTAGTGGGCTGTCCGCGCTGAAGCATTCGGCGACGAGGAGGATGATGATGATGAACAACTCACTCAAACCGCTTCCTGCGGTCGCGGCTCGGCTAGGGATTATAGCCGCTCGCAGAGCCGTGACCAAAGGGAGCGGTCTTCAGGAAACCGCGAACATTGGCGCCGTAGTAAAGATTGCTTGCGAACAACCCACTAGGTGCGGCGGCCATGAGCGATAACGAAAAGCCCAAGCCTGGAACCGAGCCGATGTTCCTGCCGGGCGTAGAGAGCGATCCGAAACCGGGCCCTTACGCTGACAGCATCAAGATGATGCAAGCCGCGAATCCGGAGTATCCGAAAATCTGGCACATGTTCGCGTACAAGCCAGAAGCCACCGGACATCTGGCGCGCTTTACGCAGGAGATCATGCGCGAGCCGGGGCCGTTGAATCCCGGCATACGGGAGTTGATTGCCGCTTACACGTCGGCGCGCAATGATTGTCCGTTTTGACTGAAGTCTCACGCCGCGGTCGCGGCTGTGCTTCTGGAAAGGGAGCGATCGGCGGAAGGAGCCGCAGGATTCAACGGCGAAGAATTCGTGGCCGGGGTGATTCGAGATTTGGAGACCTCGGGTCTCACTGAAAAGGAGAAGGCGCTTTTCCGCTTTGTGGACAAAGTGAATCATCACTCGCCCGAGATTACGGCGGAAGACATGCAGCCCATGTACGCAGTGGGTTGGGACGATGCGGCCATCTACTATGCCATCACGGTTTGCGCGCTCTTCAATTTTTACAATCGCTGGGTGGACGCGAGTGGAGTGAAGGCGCTTTCCGATGAGACTCACCGCCAGGGCGGAGTGCGGTCTGCCAACATGGGCTATGTCAGGAAGTAGTGCGGCCGCGGAGCGCCTCGACGAAAACGCTCTGGACTATCCCGGTTGGCGCGTCACATTCGCGTCCGCGGTTGGAGTGTTCGTCAGCTTCGCGTCTCTGCTGATTTACACTTTCGGCATTTTTCTGAAGCCGCTGAGCGCGGAGTTCGGGTGGTCGCGAGAGGCCGTGTCGCTCGCGTTCGGAATCGCTGCCATCACGGTAGCCGCGTGCTCTCCTCCGCTCGGGCTTTTGCTCGACCGGTTCGGACCGAGACGCATCATTCTTCCATGCTTGATTGTCTTCGGATGCGGCTTCGCGTCACTAGCGCTGCTGACTTCGCACCTCGGGCACCTCTACGCGATGTTTCTTGTACTCGGGATCGTCGGCAATGGCACAGCTCAGTTGGCGTACTCGCGAGCAGTGGCGACGTGGTTTGAGCGCCGGCGCGGCATGGCCTTTGGGCTGCTGCTGGCCGGAGGGGCAATCGGCGCCATTATCCTGCCGCCTACCGCGCAGGCTCTAATTCAGTGGCTCGGTTGGCGCGGGGCTTTCGCAGTGTTGGGCGGCATGGTTCTGGCCGTGGGACTACCGGTGGTCGCGTGCATGGTTCGGGAGCGGCCAGGTCTGGATCCGCACAGCCGCGTCGCGGCAAAGGGCGCGTCCGTTGTGCAAGGAATCCAAGCCCCGGCGTTTTGGATTCTGGTGGCCGTGCTGTTTCTGGCATCACTCGGGCAAAACGGCGCCATCGCCCACCTGGCAGCGTTGCTGACGGATCGTCACGTTCCAGCCCAGCAAGCCGCGATTGCAGTTTCAGCGCTAGGGGCTGCCGGTCTGGCTGGGCGGCTGATTACCGGCTGGCTGCTGGATCGATTCTTCGCTCCACGCGTCGCCTTCTGCCTGCTGGCGATGGCCGCGTTGGGCGTCTTTCTGCTTTCGGCCGCTCACTCGCTCGCAACTGGCCTTGTGGCGGCGATATTGATTGGCGCCGGGATGGGTGGTCAGTCGAACGTCACGCCCTACCTGCTTGCGAAATATTTCGGGCTCCGATCTTTTTCGACTCTGTATGGATTCACGTGGACGGCCTACGCCATCGCAGGCGCGATTGGTCCGGTGCTGATGGGGCGGGCCTTTGACAGCACTGCCTCCTACCAGTCGCTTATCGTGAAACTTTCAGTTTTGACGCTGTGCGCCGCCGGGCTCATGCTGCTCATGCCCAAGTACAGCGCAGCCGCTACTGTGCCAGTTATTGATTCAGACATCGGGAAAAAACATGCCGTACATTCCACTACCTGAAGGTTCTCCGGGCATCCGGGGCCTGTTTGAGTTCAGGCCCGAGACCGCGAAGCCGATGAGCGAACTCGCCGACATCCTGCTACACGAGCCGAACACGTTGTCGCCCGGCGAACGGGAACTAATTGCCACTTACGTCTCGTCGCAGAACGATTGCGACTATTGTCAGAGCAGCCATGGGGCGATTGCGGCGGAGCATCTCGGCGGCAATGACGAACTGGTCCTGCGCGTCAAGCGGGATTTCGAGCATGCGCAGATCTCGGACAAACTCAAGGCGTTGCTCGCGATCGCCGCTAGCGTGCAACGCGGTGGCAAGAATGTTTTGCCGGAAGATATCGAGCGTGCCAGGCAACAAGGCGCCACTGATCTGGAGATTCACGACACCGTCCTGATTGCGGCGGCGTTTTGCATGTACAACCGATATGTCGATGGGTTGGCGACCCTGATGCCCGCCGACCGGAACGTGTTTCGGGCGCGAGCCGGCATGATCGCTCGCGGCGGCTACGTGCGAGTTTTACCGCCCCACTAAGAAGCCAGCAGGCTGTCGTTCGGGTAGAAATGATCGATGTTCTCCGGCGTAATGATCTGATGATTGGTGAACATCGCCGGAGGCACCGGCTTCTTGGCCAGGATATCCAGGGCGAGTTGCAATAGTCCGTCGCCGTACTTCTCAGGAAAGTAGCCGACCGACGCGACCAGGCGGCTGTTGGGCGTACGCATTTGCGCGCGGGCTTCCGGCTCGGCGTTTTGTCCCACGATGGCGCAGCTCGCCGCGCGTCCCGCTTCCTCGAACGCCCGCAAAGCACCGAGCGCGCTGGAGTCGTTGGCCGCGCCAACCAAAACACGCTTTGCTTTCGACTCCCGCAGATGCTTGCGCACCCGTTCGAGCGCCGTCTGGAATTGACCGTCGCCATCAACCGAAACTGTGTGGCATGGTTCGTGCGTGCGCAGGATCTCACCGATCCCGGCGATGATGCCGCGAATCCTCGCTTGTGGCAATGGGCCGGCGCGCTGCAATTCGATCAGCAGGATCTCATCCACTTCGCCGTTCCACTGCTTCTTCGCCCAGCGGCCCAAGTAATTTCCGGCGATCAGCCCGGCCTGGTAGTTGTTCGCGCCGAAGTAGGTCGCGCCTGGATGCGGAATATCGATGGCGATGAACGGAATGTTCGCCTCCAGATATTTTGCCGCGATGGCGGGCGCGACCACTTCGTCCGTCTGGAATTCAATCACCAGGTCGACCTGTTCGCGGATCAGGTAGTCGGCGGTGCGCAACGCGATTTTGGGTTGGTACCGGTTATCCACCACGATCAGTTCAACGCGCTCGCGCTCGGCTGCCCGCGTCAACCCGGATCGCACTTCTCGATCGAACGACGTGTCTTGTCCTTGCGCGGCATAACCGATGCGATACAGCCGCCGCCGCCGGACCTCCGAAGTAAGCCGATAATGATTCTCGCCGACCTTGTCGAGAAATCCACATTGGTGCAGCGTGTATAGCAGACGGAAACACATGCCTTTGTTGAAGCCGGTTCGCGCGACGACATCCCGCAGGCGGAGCACGTCCCCGGTGGATTGAAACGCGCCCAGGATCTGAGACGCGTGTACCAGGGACTTCACCATATAGCGCGAGTGGCTGGAGACTTTCACGGCTTACATATGTTTATCAGTTTTGCTATTCAAAACACAAGGCACGCTCAGTGAGATGAAGCTGCGGCGCTTACGACTCCTGCGCATTGTTGTGTTTTGGCATGACAAACACATCGTCGCGCGATACTGTAGAGATTATGGCGGTTTGTTCGATGTTGCGGCGCGTAGTCTGGGGTGCTGGCATCGATGGTTCTCGGCGTGGCAATGGCCGAAACGCCCCGCTCGTTTCGGTTCGCGTTTGGCGCCGGCGACGTTCCGGATGATTTCGTTCTCGTCTCACCGGACGCAGGCTTTGGCAAAGAGTACGGTTTTGATCTCGGGACACGACCGGTGGCCGGGAGCAGCTTTGTAACCAGCGACAAGCCATCTTACTTTTCCGTCGCCGTTCCAGAAGGGAATTACAATGTGACGGTGAAGCTGGGGGATGCGGCCGGCGACTGCGTGACCACCGTGAAAGCCGAGCCCCGGCGCCTGATGCTCGAACACGTCCATACTGCCGCGGGGCGGCAGGAGACTCGCACATTCAGCGTCAATGTCCGGAGTTCTCTGCTGGCGCCGCCGCCCGCGAATGCTCCAGGCGGCAATCGAGTGCTTTTAAACAATCGAGAACAAGGCGTGCTGCATTGGGACGACAAGTTGACGCTGGAGTTCTCCGATACACGCCCGTGTCTCGCCGCGATCGAAGATTCAGCCCGTCGAAGTTCCCACTATTTTTCTGGCCGGCGATTCCACGGTCACCGATCCGCCGCGCGCGCCGTACACGAGCTGGGGGCAAATGCTGACGCGATTCTTTCGCCCCGGCATCGCGATCGCGAATCATGCCGAATCGAGCGAGACTCTGAAGCCGTTCATCAGTGAATTGCGGCTTGCGAAGATCCTGAGCCAGATCGAGACCGGCGACTATTTGTTCATTCAGTTCGGTCACAACGACATGAAGACCAACTGGCCGCAGACTTACTCTGAAGCGTTCACCACTTACTCCCAATACTTACGAATCTTCATCGCCGAGGCGCGCTTCCGCCGAGCTAAACCCGTACTCGTCATCCCATGCACCGGCGTAACTTCGATGAGAACGGCAAGATCCGGAACACGCTGGGTGACTATCCGCCGTGCGCCGGGTGGCAGCGGAAGTGAATGTTCCGCTGATCGATCTGCATGCGATGAGCGCCCTGTTGCATGAAGCGCTGGGGCCGGAGAAAGCGCCGCTTGCATTCGCCGGCAACGGTCGCGACGCTACTCATCACAATGATTACGGCGCCTACGAGCTCGCTAAATGCCTCGTTGCTGGCATCCGGGCGAATCATTTCGACCTGGAGAAGTTCCTGATTGATGCAGTCCCATTCGATCCAGCGCATCCGGATACGTTGCGCATCTCAAAACAGATGGGCTTTCCCAAGTGAGTCCTCTCCGGAGCAGCCGGACCGGCTCAAAAGCCTCTTGCGCAGTACGTTGGGTAAATATTCGATCATGATAACTAGTTTCGCTATGCAAACCTTCTTGCCGGAGGAACGAAACTGTTGTCAGCCTAACTCCCGACGATTTAGTGTGTGAATCTGATGCCAAGGTGTGCCTTTAGACTGAGAATCAAGAAAGATGCCATTGAGAAATACGAGCAGGAACACATGCGCGTCTGGCCGGAACTGATCGCCAAATTGAAGGAAGTGGGCATATCTGACTATTCGATCTTCCGGCGCGGTCAGGATCTCTTTCTGTTCATGCGGGTCGAGGATTTCAATCAGGCGTGGGAGCGATTGGAACTTGACCCCGTCAATCAGCGCTGGCAGTCCTTCATGAGACCCTTGCTCGAGACGGTGCCCGATCTCGAAGATGGCGAGCGATTCGCGATGCTCAAGGAAGTTTTCTATCTTGAGTAAGTCACGGGATTGGCTCGGCGGAAACCGGCCCGGGTTAGAGTGGAAACCGGCCCGAGTTACAGCGGAAACCGGCCCGGGTTACAGGCCTGGAAACGAAAAGCGGGCCAACTCAAGCTGGATTGCCAGCTCGGGTTGGCCCGTGTCGTTGCTGTTTCTAGAACGAGAGCCGCAATCCAAACCGCATCGTGCGCTGCTGGCTGGTCGCGGTGGTAATGGTGCTGGTGATCGCCATGAAGTTCGAAGGCGTACTCACGTTTGAGTTCGGCTGGTTGAGAGCCGGTGTATTGGTAAGGTTCAAGGCCTCGCCACGGAGTTGTAGCTGGAATCTTTCCGTTAGCGTGAATTTGCGCATTATCCCGAGGTTCACGCTGAAAAGCTGGGGACCGCGAAGCGCGTTCAGTCCCATGTTGCCAAAACGGGCAGTGGTGCATGATCCCGCGGGGACAGGGCAGGTTATGGGTGCGAAAGCGGTCGTATCATAGAAGGGCGTTCCCAGCCCTACTCCGCCGAGTTGCTGAACATCGGCGCGAATCTGATCGGCCACCTGTGTATTTTGCGTGGCATTCAATGACGAAGCGTCGGCGTTCACGATGAAAGGTCTGCCGGAGTACCACGCCATGTTGGGCGTGAGTTGCCAGCCGCCGAGAATCCACGCACCGGGTCCGCTGGTGGCGTATTGTTTGCCTTTTCCGAAGGGCAGTTCATAACTGGCGGCCGCCACGAAGGAATGCGTGCGGTCGAAGTCGGATACGGACCGATTTGCGGCGTATTCACTCGGAACATAGAAACGCAGTCCGCTATCGCTATTGCCCGCGTTGATGCCGATCGATTTCGACCAGGTGTAAGACAGGGTCATGAAAAGACCCTTGGAGAATCGCCTGGTGAGATTCGATTGCCACGCGTCATAGCGGTTGGTCGCCATCGGAATAAAAAGGCTTCGGGCAACGTTGACGCCGTACTTCGCGAACAGCGGACGGCCAGCAGCCCCGGCGCCGGGAATCAAGCCGGGATTGGCTTCAAAATAAGTGACGGCCTGCCGGATGGAACGAGTTCCGACATAACCAGTCTGAAGAACGAAACCGGCGCCGATTTCACGCTGGATGGTCAGGTTGAAGGATTCGATATAGCCACGGCGGAATTTCCCGGGTTGCAGGGTATTGGTTGTGAAGGTGTTCGCAATATCGACCACACCGCTGCTGATGTCCGGGAACTTCACGGCTGGAATGCCGGTGGCAAGCGACCCGGCCGCCACGAACGAGTTGAGCGGCTGATACTCATCTGAAATCACGGCCGGATAGGGGCTGCGAATTGGACGGCTCATCGGATAGGGGTCATTGGTGATGCCGAATCCGGCGCGCAGGACGGTCTTATCGCCGAATCGGTACGCGAGTCCAATACGCGGCGCGAACATGACCGGAATGGCTTGTGTTCCAGCATCGCTCGGAATGTTTCCGCGTCCGCCGATCAGCACTTTGTTGGTATTGATGTCATAGCGCTCGATCCCGAACTCGCCGCGGTTCATGATCGGATAATGTTCCAGCCTCAGGCCGATGTTCAAGCTGAACTTGCGCGTGACTTGCCAGTTGTCGCGGATATAGTAGCCCTGCTGCAGTTCACGCGTCTGCATTGGATCGTAAAACTGATACGACTTGCCCATGGAGCCGGGCAGACCCAGCAGGAACGAGGCAAAAGCGTTGAAATTGTTTGGCGAGGGGCCGCCATTCAGAGCTGTCGGTCCGGAGACGAAGGTGAAGCCGCCGCGCGGACTCCAGCCACCGATCTCAGGCTGGAAGTGGTTCATCTGGTGCCGCAATAGATCCAGTCCAAACCGGATGCTATGCGCGCCTTTTGTCCAATTCAGGTTGGCGCTATAGGTATACAACTGATCGTTGCGTACCACCGGACTCCAGTTATTCACGTTGCCGAGCGAGGTGTAGCCTGTAATGTTGAAGATCGGGAATCCGCTCTGGCGAATGTCAGATCCGTTGGTGCCGGGGATTTTCAAAACATCCAGACCGATATTCTTGCCAAAATCCGGCCCCTGCGTATCATGATGCATTCGCGTGGCGCCGTAGCTGGCATCGAACAGGATCGTCGGCGAGATCACGTAGCTGATGCCGCCGGTGTAGATATCGGTATGGTTGTGTCCGGTGCCGATACCAGCGTCGCCTGCCGCACCACCCGGATAAGCGCCCAGCGCAGCTCCCAACGGAGCGCCGCCTGTCACAGGCGAAATCATTACGCTGTACTTGCCGAATATGTTCATCTTTGCGTTGGGCGTCCAGTTGATCTTGCCGTCCACCATGTCGCGCTTGAAGTAATACGGGGCGGCAGCGAAGTAGTTGGCGGTCTGACCCGAGCCGGTGTTCGTCTGCGGAATCATACCTAGCAAGGTTTGCGCGGCCGGATTCATCGAACTCGCGGGGATGGTGTTATTGAGAAAAGGAGTCCGATTTTGGCCCAGGTTGTTGCCGGTGGTCGGATCGTAGATGGTTGTCAGGCCGTTGAAGTTTCCGCCTCGAATCTGGGCGGTCGGAACGCTCAGAAGACCATTGCCGCGCTCCGCGGTGGTGGTGCCTTCCCAAGACATGAAAAAGAAAAGCTTGTTGCGCAGGATCGGTCCGCCAAAGGTGCCGCCATATTGATTGTCGATGCGCTGCGGGATCTTGGAGCCTGCCGGAGTATTGGGATTAAAGAACAGGTTCTTCGCGCCCCAATAGGCATTGGAAGTAAATTCAAATAGCACGCCGTGAAACTGGTTCGTCCCGGACTTGGTGATCACCGAAACAGCCGCGCCGCCGGACATGCCTTGCTCGGCGTCGAAATTGTTCGTCGAGATATTGACCGTCTCGATCGATTCTACCGGTGGGATATAGTACGCGTGATGTGGAAGCCAGGTGAAAATGCTGGCTGCGCCATCGATTCGGGTATTGTTTGAATTCCGAGCAGTGCCGTTGACATTCGACGTCATCGCGCGGGCTGGAGAGTCAGTGGAGGCATTCTGGAACTGCGCGGGAGTCGTGCCGGGCACCAGGTCGAGCAGCGATTGGAAATTCCGATAACCGCCGATCGGCACTTCACTCAATGCCTTGCTGGTCAAGTCCGTGTGCAGGTCCGATTTGTCGGTCTGCAACTGCGCCACTTCGGCGCCGACAGTGACCACCTCAGTGAGGCTTCCTAACTTCATCGGGGCATCGACGCGCGCGATGTTGTTCGCCTGAATGACGATTTCCTTGGCCTCGAAGGTTGCGAAGCCGGTCTGCGTGATCCGGATGTCGTACAGGCCTGGCGGTATGTTCGGAATTTCGTAGGAGCCGCGTTCGGTGGTCTTTGCTTCGACGGTATAGCCGGTGGCGTTGTTCTTGATGGTGACCGTAGCCCCAACGACCGAGGCTTGCTGTGGATCGCTGACTGTTCCGACCAAGGTCCCATAGAGGACCTGTCCGACCGCGATTCCGGTCATCAAGACGAGCAGTGTTAAGGAAACCGCTATAAAACGCAACTTCATGTGTATCCCCCTCTTTTGTGTTAGCAACCGTACGGCAGATTGCGACTAGTATATACTCCAAATCTATTAGTCGGCAAGAATATTTTGTGAAAGTTTGGTAACGGCCCGTAAGTGTAAGAGATCATACTGTGTGCCGCAGGCGAAGCCAATAACACCTGGGTTAACATGGAAGTCCGGTGGTTGCATGAAATGCCCCGTGGGCGGCGTATTCCGCCTTCTTCTGGTTCTGGCTGTCCCCGGTTTCGCCGCGCAAGAGAAGCCAGCGGCTGCGACAACCCAAGTCACTTTCTACGGGGAGATCGCGCCGATCGTCTATCGCAACTGCTCTCCGTGCCATAAACCTGGAGAGGCGACGCCCTTTTCGCTGCTTACCTATGACGACGTGAAACGGCATGCGCACCAGATCGCCGAGGTCACAAAACGGCGCTTCATGCCGCCCTGGCCCCCCGACGCCGGATATGGCGATTTCGTAGAGCAGCGCCGGCTCACAGCCACACAAATCCAGATGATCCAGGAATGGGTGAAACAAGGGACCCCCGCTGGATCGCCCGCCGGGGCGCCGGCGCCGCCTGCCGTAGAACCGGAATGGAAGCTCGGGAAGCCCGATCTCACCGTCACTGTCCAGCAGCCTTATGAGCTACCCGCCGACGGTCCTGAAGTGTTCTGGAATTTCGTGATCCCGGTACCGTTGTACACGACGCGCTGGGTGAAGGCCGTAGAGATCCGGCCGGGCGCTCCCCGCGCTATTCATCACGCCAGCCTGCTGGTGGACCGGTCCGGTTCTTCACGCCGCTACGAGAAAACGCCGGGCGCGGGCTTTCCCGGTATGGATCTGACCGTGGATGAGAGCACCTTTGATCCGGACGGCGTCTTCCTTGCCTGGAAACCCGGAAGCACCCCGAACATCGAGCCGGAAGGAATCGCTTGGCGCGCCGATCCAGGGATGTACCTGGTGTTCAGCGTTCACTTGCGGCCCTCGGGAAAGCCGGAGAATGTGGCGCCTACCATCGGCTTGTATTTCACCGGCAAACCGCAGACAAAGTTCCCGATGCTGGTGGAACTCCAGCGCGACGCCTCCATCGACATTCCCCCGGGCGAGCGCGATTACGTTGTCACCGACACCTTTCGAACGCCGCTGGATGTGCAGGTCCTGGCGGTGTATCCGCACGCGCATTACTTGGGAAAATTGCTGGAGGGATATGCGACGTTGCCGGACGGCTCGCGTAAGTGGCTCATCCGCATCTCCGACTGGGATCTGAGCTGGCAGGGCGTCTATCACTACAAGCAACCTGTAACGTTGCCGCGCGGGAGCGTTGTCACCATGCGCTTTCATTACGACAATTCCGAAGGCAACGTCCGCAATCCGCATAAGCCGCCTATACGTGTGCGAGGAGGCAGCCAGGCTGATGACGAGATGGGCAATCTTTGGCTGCAACTGTTGCCGGTGGGAAGCGGCGATCGGCGGCCCGTGTTGCTGGAGGCGCTGATGCGGCAACGTCTGGAAAGATCGCCTACGGATTTTCTGGCGAATTACAACCTGGGCGAATTGCTGTTGAACAGCCATAAGGCGGTTGAGGCGGTTCCCTATTTCGAAAAGGCGTGGAGGTCGGCTCCACGAAATGTCGTTGCGGCGACGGAATTGGGAGTCGCTCTGATGGCCGCGTCCAACGTGAAGGAAGCCAGGGAACAGTTTCAGCGCGCGCTTGAAATTGATCCTACTTTCACGGATGCACGCTATGACCTGGCGAGCGCGGACGCTGCCACTGGCGCTTGGGAGCGGGCCGCCGCCCAATTCCAGGCTGTGCTTCGAGAGAGGCCCGGCGACGGAAACGCAAGGGAACATCTGGGCGAAGTCCTGATGCTGTGGGGCGATGAATTTCGGAAAGCTGGAAATTTCGAAGAAGCGGCCAAACGCTACGACGACGCCATCATTCTCCGTCCCGCCGATCCGGAGTTACGCATGAATTTCGGCGCCGCGCTGGCTCGCCTGGGCCGGCTGGAAGACGCGCGGGCGCAGTTACAGGTGGCGTTGCGCTTCGAGCCGGAAATGAAATCCGCGCGGCAGGCGCTGGCGGCGCTGGATGCTCAGCAACGCGGCAAGCCGAAATGAGGTCTGCCTGCGCTGTAGTAGGTCTCTGGCTCATATGCGCATGCCGCCAGCCCGCGCCGCCTCTGCCGAACGTGGATTCCAGCAAGTTTCAGAAAGACGTCGGCCAGGCGGTTGAGCAGGCACTATCCGAAGCCAAGGCGAACCCGCGCGATTCGGAACGTACGTTGCGCCTGTGCATGATCCTGCACGCGCACGAGCAGTATCAGGCAGCCGGACAATGCTACGCGCGCGCTTACGCTCTGGATCGCAAGCGTTTCGATACGCTTTACTGTTGGGGAAACGCGCTGGCGTCGGAAGGATCGTACGCCGCTGCGGCGGAGCATCTGAAACAAGCGCTTGCGATTCGTGCAGATTCCATACCCGCGCAGTTGAAACTAGCCGAGGTGCTCACCGATTCAGGCGACACGGCGGCAAGCGCCGATCTGTACAGGAGAATTCTGGCGCAGTCGCCCGATGAGCCTCGCGCGCATTTTGGTTTGGGGCGCGCTCTCGGAGCTGATCAGGGTGTGCAGGAGTTTCGAAAATCACTCGATCTGTTCCCGCGCTACGGCGCGGCTCAGTTTGCGCTCGCTGCCTCCTACCGGCGAAAAGGCGACGAGACGAGAGCGCAGGACGTTCTCCGCAGCTATGATCGCGACAAGCTGTTGCTGCCGCCGCTGAATGATCCCGAGATGTCGGCGGTGCGCAGTCTGAACCTCAGCGCCGGCTCGTTGATGCAGGCTGCCGCCGATCGTGCTGTCGAAGGCCGCCTGGAAGAAGCCGTCGCGCTCTATCAGCGCGCGCTGGCCGCCGATCCAAAACTCACGCGTGCGTACACCGATCTGATCTCGATCTACGGACGTCTTCACCAGGATGCGCAGGCCGAAGAATCGTATCG
>JBGPSX010000009.1:0-21002 GCA_041490325.1 Bryobacteraceae bacterium
ACTTGAAGGGGGCGGATACAGGGCTAAGCGGTTTTTGGGTCGCCTTCTTTTTCAGCGTTCACACGCTGACGACTGTCGGTTACGGCGATGTTTATCCGGTTGGACTCTGGACCAACACGGTGTCCGCAATGGAGGCCGCGGCGGGTTTGATGGTATTCGCGATTTTGACCGGGTTGCTATATGGGCGCTTTTCGAGACCGTCGGCGCGAATTGTGTTCAGCGATAACGCGCTGATGTCGCCTTATCAGGATGGAACGGCGCTGGAGTTCCGGATCACGAACGCGCGGAGCAATGTGTTGATGCAACTGGAGGCGCGCGTCCTGCTGATGACGGTGGACAATGTCGATGGCCAACTGAAGCGCGACTATTTTGATCTGACGCTCGAACGCAGGATGGTTTACTTTTTTCCGCTGACTTGGACGGTGGTGCATCCGATCGATGCGAAGAGCCCGCTCTTCGGCAAGACAGCTCAGGATCTGGCAACGGCGCGGGCGGAAATCCTCATTCTGTTGCAGGGCTTCGACGACACGTTCAGCCAGGTGGTGCATTCCAGATATTCTTACCGTCACGATGAGATCGTGTGGGGCGCGAAGTTCGCGCCTGCATTCCAGGTGGATCCGAATGGCGATCTGATTCTGGAAGTGAACCGGGTGGGCGAGTTGAGGCGGGTGGAATGAACACGTTCTACGCGAAGAATCGGACGGAGTGGCGGCGTTGGCTCGCGAAGAACGCGGCCAAGAGCGACGAAGTCTGGCTGGTTTATTACAAGAAAGACTCGGGGAAGCCGCGCGTTCCGTATGACGAGGCGGTGGAGGAGGCGCTGTGCTTCGGTTGGATCGACGGGAAGGTCAACAAGATTGATGCGGCCTGCTATGCACAGCGCTTCACGCCGAGGAAACCGAGTAGTAAGTGGGCGCCTTCGAATATCCGGCGTATGCAGCGGTTGATCGCCGATGGGCGGATGACGCCGGCCGGCTTGGCGGTGTATAAGCCGGAGCGGAAGTCTGAGGCGCTGCCGGAGAAAATGCCGGCGAGTTTGGAGAGGCGTTTCAAGGCAGAGACGGAAGCCTGGGCGAACTTTCAGAAGTTTCCACCGTACTATCGGCGCATGACAATCGGATGGGTGGCGAGCGCAAAGAAAGAGGAGACTCAGCTCAGCCGGCTTCAGAAACTGATCGAATTCTCAGCGCGAAATGAGCGGATCAAGCTTATGTAAGCATGGCGCAACTTTGGCCCAGACTTTGGCGGCTACTTCTTCGGGCGCGCCGCTTCCGTCGACTAAGTGAAAACGATTTGGCTCACGGCGGGCCAAGTCGTGATAAGCCACGCGGGCTTTTTCGTGAAAGTCGATGGCCTGCTCGTCCAGGCGGGACTCGCGCTTCTTGGTGTCGCTGCGATTGCGAGAGTGGGCGCGTTCTAAACCTGCGTTTGTATCGATGTCGATACATAGTGTCAGGTCCGGGACTAAGCCATGACAGGCGATGCGGTCGACTTCGAGAACCGTTTTCACACCCAGGCCGCGGCCGGCTCCCTGGTAGGCGATCGACGAATCAGTGAACCGGTCCGACACCACGATCTTGCCTTCCTCGAGCGCCGGCAAGACCGACTCTTCGACATTCTGCGCGCGGGCGGCGAACATCAACAGCAATTCGGCGGTTGGCTTCAACTCGGAATAAGAAGGATCGAGTAGGATCTTTCGAATCTCTCGGCCGATGCGCGTTCCGCCGGGCTCGACGGATTCAAGCACCGGATAGCCTTCACTGCGTAACCGCTCGGCCAGCATTCGCGCCTGCGTCGTCTTGCCGCTTCCATCGGGACCTTCGAGCGTAATAAAGAGACCGCGGTGAGCCGCCTTAGTCGTAGACATAGTGCAGGACCTTTTTCAGATCCTCCCACGCTTCTTTCTTCGCATTCTGATTGTAGGGCCGCAACAGATAAGAAGGATGATAAGTGACCATGACTGGAATGTCGCGCCAGGTCTGCCATTTTCCGCGCAACCGCGTAACTCCTTCTTTCGTTCCAAGCAGCGCCTTGATGGCCGTGGATCCGAGCGCGCAAATGGCTTTGGGGCGGATCGCGAGAAGCTGGCGATAGAGGAACTGGCCGCAGATTTCCATCTCATCGGGTTGCGGCGTCCGGTTTTCAGGCGGCCGGCATTTGACGACGTTGCAGATATAGACGTCTTTGCGCTCGAGCGGGATGCCATCTTTGCGGGCGGTCCCTTCGATCATTTGCGTGAGGAGTTGTCCGGCCCGGCCGACGAACGGCAATCCCTGCTCATCCTCGTCGGCCCCAGGGCCTTCCCCTACAAACACCAGTTTGGCCTGCTGATCGCCGGTCCCGAACACTATTTTGTTCCGGCCTTCATGCAGGCGGCACCGTCTGCAGTCTCCAATATCTTGCACGATCTGGAGCAGGTTGTCATGAGCCGGTTCAATCGGAGGTACCACTGGCGGCTGGGGTTTGGGGGTAAGAGATTGTAAATTGCCCGCAGGGGACTCATTGGGCGTGGCTGGAGGCTGGTTGCTCATGGCTGGTGGCGGATGCGCGGCTTCGCGCCGATACAGGCTCTTAATTCCGAGGTCCTGATAGAACTCCAGATATCGGCGGACTTCGTCCTGGGTCATTGGGCCGCGTGAAGCGCGAGGCGCAGTCTTGAAACTTGGTCGAAAATGCTGTCAGCGATGCGGCGCTTCGGTGCTCGCGCGACGGGTATGGTTTCGCCGGTTCGCAGCACCAGGACCACTTCGTTTTCATCCGATTCGAAACCGGTCCCGTCCTGATTTACCAGGTTCGCCACTACCATGTCGCAGTTCTTGGACTCCAGCTTCTCGCGCGCTCTCTCGGTCAGCTTCTCGGTTTCGGCTGCGAATCCGATCAGAAGGCGGTCACCCTTTTTCTGTCCCAGTTCGGCCAGGATGTCCGGAGTTGGATCGAGTTCGAGAGACATCCGCGTGGCGGTCTTTTTGATCTTGTGCTGGGGAACGGGCGAGACGTGATAGTCGGCGACGGCGGCTGACTTGACGATGATGGTCGCTACCGCGAGATGCTCCATCACCGCGTTTCGCATTTCGATCGCGGTGCGCACTTGAATCGTCTGGACGCCGTGCGGCTCGCGAAGCTGAACCGGGCCTGAGATCAGGATCACCTGCGCGCCGCGCCGGGTGGCTGCTTCAGCCAGAGCGTACCCCATTTTTCCGCTGGATCGATTCGAGATGAAGCGGACCGGGTCGAGCGGCTCCTGTGTCGGGCCGGCCGTCACCAGCACGGTTTCGCCTTCCAGATCGCGGCGTTCATTTCCGAGACCAGCAACCACGTCGGCGATTCGCTCCGGTTCGGCGAGACGGCCGGGGCCGGTCATCCCGCAAGCCAGCATGCCTTCTTCAGGCTCGACGATAATGTGGCCCCTGTTTTTGAGGATTGCGACGTTTTCCTGCGTGGCGGGATGCAGCCACATGTTGGTGTTCATCGCGGGCGCGAGCACAACCGGGCCGGTGAACGCGAGATACGTGGTGCTCAGAAAATCGTTGGCATGCCCGTGCGCCAGGCGGGCCAGCAGATCCGCAGTGGCAGGCGCGATCACCAGAATATCATTCTCTTGGGCGACTGCGATGTGCTCGATGGCGCTTGATAGCGTTTCTTCGGAGCTGCCGGATGCGAATAGATCGGTGATCACCTTGCGTCCAGTGAGAGCGGCGAACGTGAGCGGCGTGATAAATCGCTCGGCGGCGGGCGTGAGCACCACTTGAACGCGCAGGCCGCGCTCCATCAAAGCCCTGGCCAGCTCGGCGGATTTATAGGCGGCGATGCCGCCACCCACGCCCAACACAGCGTTCATGTGTCTTACTCTTTTGGAACCAATTCCCCGGGAACCTCGCGCAGTGCGTCCGTGTATTTCACCAAGCCTCGCCGGACCTCCTCCATGGACGTTACGGTGGGCTTCTTGGATGTTGTGGGCAGGAAGGGGCGCGCTCCATTCTGCAATTGCCGCGCGCGCTTCGCCGCGACAATGATAAACCTGTACGTGCTCTGCTCGCTGTCGTCAGGGATCGCGTACATCGCGTTGTTCTTTAATCTCACAGCCATGTTTGTACAAACCTCAAATCATTTTGGGAGCTCGCTTGTTTCGAAGCTCTCGAGGATCGGGCCGACTTCTGCTTCCATGCGGGCCTTGCTCAGCCGCTCGGCCTTGACGATGGTTGCCAGGCGCGCCGACGCTTCCTCGATCTCCCGGTTAATCAGAACGTAATCATACTGCGTATAATTCCGAACTTCTTCGGCTGCGCCCTTCAAGCGCCGTTGAATCACTTCTTCGCTGTCTTGCGACCGGCTTCGCAGCCGTTGCTCGAGAACTTCCCGGGACGGCGGAAGGACGAAGATGCTAATTGCTTCCGGGATCGCTACCTTTAATTGTCTCGCACCCTGGACGTCGATGTCGAGTACCAGGTCCAAACCCGCGTGGGCGGCCTTTTCGAAGGTGCTGCGGTTAGTCCCGTAGTAGTTTCCGAAGACTTCGGCGTATTCCAGGAACTCGCCTCGGGCCAGGCTGGCCTCAAATTCCTCGCGGGAAACGAAAATGTAGTCTATACCGTTGGTTTCGGTCGGGCGTGGTGGGCGCGTGGTGTAGGAAATGGAGAAGCTCAGGCCGGGCAACGTCTGCATCAGCCGATGAACCAGGGTCGACTTTCCGGAGCCGGAAGGCGCCGAGATGATGAAGACAGAGATCATAGGATGTGGCGTTCGCACTCATGCGAACGCCGTGGTGGGTCAAAGAAGGTGTTCACATGAGTGTGAACACGGCACGCAAGAGTGCGTGCGCCACGTCGGCCCCAGCCAAATTCAAAGGGATTGGTCATTCCCCCAAAGGTGGTTTTTTGAAAAAAGGGGGAGATCATTCCAGATTCAGAGCCTGTTCCCGGATTTTTTCGATGCAGGCTTTGGAAGCCAGCGCCAGGTCAGTGATGCGCAGGCCCAGTTCACCGATGCCGGTGGTCTTCGACAAGATCGTGTTCGTCTCTCGATTCATCTCCTGCAGCAGAAAATCGATTTTCTTCCCCACTTCGCCGCCGGCGTTCAGCATCTCGCCCAGTTGCCTGGAGTGAATCTTGAGCCGCGAAATTTCTTCGCCGATATCGCCGCGGTCGGCCAGCATGGCAGCCTCTTGCGCCAGACGCTGCGGGTCGAGCGAAAGATTCCCAAGCAACTCCTGCAGTTTTTCCTGAAGCCGGTCCTGGAACGCCGGAATGGCCCGCCCGCGGATCTGTTCCATCTCTTCGGCGCCTTGGGACACCACGCGATTCTGTTCGTGAATGAAACCGGCCAGCTCGGCGCCTTCGCGCGAACGAAATCGATTGAGGGCCTCGATGGCTTCGTCCAGCACGGACACGATCGCGCTTTCCAGCGCGGGATCCGTCTCGGCTTCTTCCACTCCGCCGAACATTCCAGGAAGCTGAAAAATGCGGTTCAGATCCGGTTGCGTATCCAATCCTTCTTCGGCAGCCGCCTTGCGGAACGCCACCAGGTACGCGCGCAACAACGGCACGTTCAATCCCCCGGCCGCGCCATTCGCCGATCGAAGAACCGAGCAGCGAATATCGACATGACCCCTTAAGACTGCGCGCTTGACGGCCGAGCGCATCGCGCCTTCAAACGGGTCCATATCTCCCTGCAGATGAAAATGGAGATCCAATCCCCGGTGGTTTACGCTTTTCAGAGTCACGGTTATCTCGCCGTGTTCGGTGGCCCGATGGACGCGGGCGAAACCGGTCATGCTTCGGATGGGTACACTCATGGGTTGGCGCTCATGGATTCACAAGCGGATCGGGCTCCAGGAACTGAAGCGCATGCAAGCGCTGGTAGATGCCACCATGGTTCACCAGTTCTTGGTGCGTTCCAATTTCCGAAATGCGGCCGCGATCCAAAACGACAATCTTGTCAGCGCGCCGGATGGTGGAAAGACGATGCGCGATGACGATCACGGTGCGATTGCTCATTAGTGTCTGGAGCGCGCGCTGTACCAGGATTTCGGATTCCGAGTCAAGATGCGACGTGGCTTCGTCGAGAATCAATATCGGCGCGTCCTTGAGCAAGGCTCTTGCGATGGCGAGGCGCTGCCGCTGGCCGCCGCTCAACTTCACTCCGCGTTCTCCGATCACCGTATCGTAACCCTGCGGCATGCGTTCGATGAACTCTTCGGCCAGGGCATTGCGCGCGGCGGCGCGAACTTCATCGTCCTTCGCCTTGGCCTTGCCGTAGCGGATGTTGTTGGCCACCGTGTCATTAAAGAGAAACGTCTCTTGCGCCACCATGCCGATCTTCTCGCGTAACGATCCCAACTGCAGATCGCGTACGTCCTTGCCGTCGATTCGGACGGCGCCTGAAGTGACGTCGTAAAAACGCGGCACCAGGTTCGCGAGCGTAGTCTTGCCCGCTCCGCTCGGACCCACCAGCGCCACCACTTCCCCGGCAGTCACTTCCAGGTGCACTTCGCTGAGGGAAAAACCGTTGGGCGCGGAAGAATAGTGGAAGCTCACGTGGTCGAGCAGGACGGCTTGCTGGAATTTCCCAACCTTGACCGCGCCCGGTTTTTCGCGAATCTGCTGAACGCCGTCCAGATATTCGAAGACTTTTTGCGACGCGCCCAGGGCCTGCTGAAAAATGTTGTGAATGCCGGTGAGGCGCTTCACCGGCTCATAGAGCATGAGTAGCGCGATGACGAAACTGGTGAACTCGCCTGCGGTCATGGCTCCGGCCTTGATCTGTGTTCGCGCGTAGGTGAGCAGTCCGACAATGGTCAGCGCCCCGAAAAACTCGATCAACGGCGAAGACAGCGCTTGCTGGGCGACGTAGCGAAGATTGCTCGTTTTGAGGCGATGAGCGGCCAGGCTGAAACGGTTTGACTCAATGTCTTCGGTTCCGAACGACTTCACCACTTGGTGGCCACTGATGGTCTCCTGCAGAATCTGATTTAACTCGGCGGCGTCATCCTGAGCGCGCCGCGTGGTGCGCCTGATGCGGCGGCCGATGCGTAACGTGGGTATTAGTACGAAAGGTAAAACCGTGAGGCTGACCACTGCCAGCCGCCAGTCTTTTTGCAGTACGACCCAAAGCAGGAAAATCACCGCGAACGATTGCCGCAGCCAGTCGGCCAGCATGTGCGACGTCGCCACTTGAATCTTCTCCAGGTCATTCATGATGGATGACATCACGCGGCCGGTGGAGTTGGATTCGAAGAAATGCGCATCCTGCCGGAGGACACGGTCGAAGACTTGCTGCCTTAAATCGGTGACCACAGACAGGCCCACGTAGTTCACCAAATAATTCCCGAAGTAGTCGCATAGTCCCTTCAGCAGAAATGATCCGCCGATGGCGATGGCGACCATGGTCCACACGTTGTGAATACTGCCTGGGATGATGTCTTGCAAATAAACGGTGTGATGAAAACCGGGAATGGTGACCAGCGGTACCAGCGTATCCGGCGAATCGGGCTGCAGCACGCGGTCGAATACGGGACCTACCAGGATCGCCATCAGTCCTTGAGCGGCGCCGACGATCGCCATGAGAATTACCGACAGCGAGAGCGGGGCAAAGTGAGGACGGACGAAGCGAAGGAGGCGGCTCATTGGGGTAGGCGGGCGAGACTGTCGATCGCCCCGAAGACCGTGTCAACTTGTATCGATGCGATTCCGTTGTCGCCGGTTAATACGACGGACTCCGTTCGCCAAGGGCGCCAGATCTCAGGGTCGGACGATCCGAACAGCGCGACCACCGGCACGCTGAAGGCTGCGGCGATGTGAGCCGGTCCACTGTCGTTACCAATGAAAAGTCCTGCGCCGGCCAGTAGCGATTTCAGTTCTTCGAGCGGCGCGCCGGTCAGGCATTCGTAGGCGCTGAACTGGGCCAGGCTTTCGCCAGGTCCCGCAACGAACACAGCATCCAGCCCAAGGCGCTTTTCGATTTGCTCCGCGACGGCGAGAAAACCAGCGGCCGGCCAGGTCTTATCCGGCGCCGAGGCCATTGGATGGATGACGGCGTAAGGCCGGCTGCGAGGTCGCGACGTCGCAAAGAGCCGCGCCTGAGGTATTTCGCGAGCCGGAACTCCCAGAAAAAACATCGCCGACGCCAAGTGTTCGGCGGTGTGCACTTTGCGGTCGACCTGCAATATCTCTTGGGTGCGCGGAATCCGGACATTATACGCAGCGCGATAGCGGAAGTGAGCGAAGCCGGCGCGAAACTCGGAGCGCGCAGCCAGGATGAGCGCCACACTGCGGCTGCCTCCGTGGAGATTCAACGTCAGCGCGGGATGCCAGTTCGCCAGTTCGCTGGCCGCGGGTGAAAAGATCCGATCCACATCCGGATTGCCCGCGAAAACGGGCGCGAAAGCGTTCTCGACCACCACTGCAACTTGCAAATCCGGACGCGCCTGCTTCAACAATGCGAGAGCCGGCGAAGTGAGAACGCAGTCGCCCAGCGAGCGCAGGCGAATGACACCCACGCGCGCGCCGGACGGCAGACGCTCTAAGACGTTTTTCATCTCGAAACGGACCCGCTTACTCTTCGACTTTCGCTTCGTCGATCAGCATCACGGGAATGTCGTCGCGGATCGGGTAGACTCGCTTGCACTGCACGCACTTCAAACCGCTTTGATCCGGCTTCAATTCCACGGTCGCCTTGCACAACGGACACACCAGGATGTCGAGCAAATCTTTGCTAATCGGCATGGTTTCGATTCAGTTTAACAGGTGTGGCGAAGGCTTAGAGGGATGTCGAAAACTTCGCTGGAAGGACCGCTCCCTTTGGTCGCAGCTCGGCTAGCGGCAAGGTGCATGGCAGCGGCAAATGCGTAACGTCGCTCATCCAAACCGTCACCGCCGCTTGGTCCGAATAACCCCCTAGCCGTGACCAAAGGGAGCGGTTGGTCGATGTTTCCACGATCACCTAAAACGTGAACCGCATCTGCAACTCGAGCCGGCGATTATTGCCGTTCTCCGCAAAGGCCCCGAAGCCGCCAGCCAGCGAGTTGGACTGGCCGAACAAGGGCGAGGTGATGTTGCCCGTAACAGGGCCCGGATTGACGTGATTCAGAAGGTTTCGCGCCTGAACTGAGAGCGTCAGATTGTAGCGATGATTGGTCCCTCCACCGCCGAATCCGCCACCCCCACCGCCTCCGCGCGGACCACCGCTGAATCCGCCTCCGCCGCGAGGACCACCGCCACCGCGAGGCCCTCCACCTCCGCGTGGGCCACCGCCGCCTCCACCGAAATCACCAGCCGGGCGAGCGGCGGCCTCTCGAGTGGGTCCGAAGCCAAACGTTCTCGCCAAGCGGAGGTTCACCGAGACCGACCCGGGACCTCGGCCGAAGTTGCGGGGCAGGATTTTCTCGTCCGGCGATGGATTGGGATCCAGCAAGCCGTAGGGTGTCCGCACAACTCCGAACTTGCTCGGATCGGTCGCGATCCCAGGCCGCGCCGTATTGAGCAGCGTGCTTCCGAAATTGTCCTGCCCGGTGATGATGTTGAACGGCGCACCCGAATTGATGATGATGAACGGCGCCAGTCGAAAATCCCATTTCGTCGTGATCGAGCCACCCATAAACACGCGATGCCGGACATCGTTGTTGGCCGGTCCGTATTCACCATCCAGACTGTACTGATTCGCGGGAAATGTGCCCAGGCCGTCCGTATTGCTGAACGCGCGGCTATACGAATAAAAGCCGTTCAGCGAAATCTTGCTGTTGAGCCGCGAATTCACGTTGGTGATGATCTGGTTCTGGTTGTAGATTCCCGACGATTCCATCAGAAAGATCGGGCCCTGTCCGGGATAGGGAAACACGCCACTGCCCGCAACACCGGTAAACGTTCCCGGCAATGGAGCGTTGATGTCGCGCGAGCGGAATTGATGCACGCCATGCGATTTGGCGAAGTTCACCGACAAGGTGGTGTTGTGCGGCAGTTGACGTTCCACGCCAACCGCGCCTTGAACAATGTACGGCGCGCGCAGACTCGAGCTCATCTCCTGGATGGTTTGGGTCCGGGCGAATTTCGCGATATCGGAGATGGACGGGATGGAAGGGTAAAAATCCGGATTGGAAACTACGTAGGACTGCTGCGTAATGCCGTTGAAGCGCTCCAATGTAAGGACGTTGCTGTCATCGAAACGATCGTAGAAGATTCCGAAGCCGCCGCGGAAGACGGTCTTCGGCCGGGGTGTGTTTTTCCTCTGTCCAGGCGCCCAGGCGAAACCGATGCGCGGGGCGAAATTGCTCCAGTCGTGGATATTGGTCTGGGTCTCGTAGCGCAGGCCGAGGCTGAGTGTGAGGTTCGGCTTGACGCGCCAGTCGTCTCCGACAAAAGCACCCAGGTCTACTTGACTCACGTCCGCGAATGGGTTGCCGCTGTTGATACTGAACTGAGTCGCGCCCCCGCCCAGCGTGCGAATCAGCGCCGGCGACAGGCCCATCTGTTGAAAGATTAGGGTGCGCTGGTAACGATCGATGGACGTGATGTTCTGGCAAGTGGAAGCCGGATTCTTCGAGTCGCAAACCACGCCGGGCGCAACCGGTTGAAAGTTCGCGTTCAGAATTGGCGCGTAGCCGCCGCCGAAGGAGTAAGCGCCGCTGAAGTTGTTGGGCGACGTGTTGGAATCGGTAACCGCCCGCACGCGCACGCCAAACTTCCAGCTATGGGCGCCACTGGCAATGCTGGTGTAATTCTGAACTTCGTAGTGATTCTGGAAGTCGGTGCTGTGTCCGATTTGAGAGCCGCCGCCATTAAAAGCGCCTTGGACGCTCAAGGACGGAATACTGTTGCCGGCCGTCCGATCGTCAGCCTGATGAATGAACTGAAAGCGCGTCTCATTGATCGTTTTGCTGTTGAGCACGGCGGTCTCGGTGGCTTGCACCGTATGATCGGTATCCAGCCGATGGACGGCGCGGCTCAACAGCGTGAGATTTCCGATGCCTTGATCCTGGATGTCGTTGCGCGTGAACCCGTATCGAAACGTAAGCGTGTTGTTCTGGCTGAGCTGATAGTCAATACGAGGACTGATCCTCAGCCGATTTTGCGGAGCTTCAAAGACCGTGGTGTACGGATTGATGAGGCTGAAGGGCGCGGACGGATCCACGAAAACCGCGTTGATGACGTTCCCGTTGTTGATGTCGCGACCACTTACATCAATAAAGAACGAGGCCTTCTTGCTCAACGGCCCGCTGATCGATCCCCCGAATTCCTTCAACAGGAAAGGCGCCTTGTCGGCCGCGTAAGGGTTGCGCGAATTGAGCGCATCGTCGCCAAAATTGAAGTTGACGTTTCCGCGAAACTTGTCCGTGCCCGGCTTGGTCAGGATCTCGATGCGGCCGAAGCCCAGGCGGTCATACTCTGGCGAGAAAGGATTCTGATTGATACGAATCTCGCGAATTGAATCTTTGGATGGCAGCGTGCCGCCGGTGAAGCCATCGATATAGATTTGCCCGCCGTTGGGTCCGGCAGCGGGACCGGCCAAGGCCTGCAGGTCCGCTTGCAAATCGTCGGGATCATCCGACAACGCGTCCAGGTCCGCTCCGCGAAGAACCAGCGCGCCTGCATTCTGGGTGGGGTCCACGCTGACCGATGGCCCAGCGTTTTCCTGCACGGTGACCTCTTGCTTTTCCAGCGTGACGCGCAACTGCAGATTGAGCGTCACCGGTTCGCGGCCGCTCCCCATCTCGATTGTCGCGGGCTGAAACTGCACCAGACCCGGAGACGTGGCTTGCACGGTGTACGTGCCGGGCGCGAGTCCGGCAATGGAATAGGATCCGTCGTTCGCCGAAGTGGCGGCCTTCACCGGTCCGTTGTCATTCGAGACCGTTACGCGAGCGCCCGGAACCAGCGCGCCGGATTCGTCGGTGACCACTCCATGAAGAATCCCACTGATGGCTTGGCCGTAAGTCGCGGACACCAATGTTAGGAGCAATGAGAAAATGACAGCACCGCTCCCTTTGGTCACGGCTCGGCTAGCGGCTGTGAATGCGTATCGCGAATTTGTCCGATTCTGAAGCTTAGACAGGTTGAAAAATTGTTCGAAACAACCGCTCCCTTTGGTCACGGCTCGGTAAGCAGCAATAACCCGCAGCCGAGCCGTGACTGCAAGGAGCGGTTTAACTGATTTCTTCAACATCATTGTTCCGGCGTTCCTGCTTCCAAATTCCACGACCCTAGATTGACCTGGCCGGCCGTCCGCGGCGCGGCAGCCAGCACCGGCTCCACGCCCGCTACCAGAGAAATTGCTGTAATAGGCGCGCCGTCAACAGTCTTTACGCTGGACACGATCACCGCATCGCCCTTCTTCAGATCGGCCAACGCTAACTGCGGCGAACGCTCCAGAATTTGCTGCAGATCGAAGTTGCCTCGTCCGCCGCGCCCTCCACGACCCGCGTCGCTAGCCGCTGTAGTCTCGCTTTCAGAGCCGCGACCAGAGGGAGCGGTTGCAGCGTCCGGCCGCATGAACCGGGCCACCGTCATGGCCGTGCGTTCCTCCAGCTTCCGCAGCATGGAATTCTGATTTGTGTGAACCGTCACGGGCTTTTTCGTCTGCAGATCCGTCAGCCGAACTTCGCCCGTCGCGGCGTCCACGGATATCACAGTCGCCGCGATGGTCTGAAACGCTCCCGAAACGATTTCCTCGGCCTTCAACCGCGTGCCCTCTTCATTCTTGTCGCCCAGCGCGCGAACGGTGTCGCCCGTCCGCAGCTCAGCGAACGAACCCGGCTTGGCATCGGCAAAGCGAATCGAATCGGAAGCATATCGCTGGAACCCCGCTGCCGATGCATCGATGATGATGGTCTTGGTCTCTCTCGCCCGCGCCGTGATGGTGATCTCCTTGGTGTCCGCGTTGATCGCAGTAATCACGCCCGCGGCGCCGCGCCGTTGCCACTCCGCCCGATCGCGCGCGTGCTTCTGCGCCAGATCGCCCTTGGTCATGATGTAGGCGGTCTTGGCAGGAACCGTTTTCGTATCTTCGGCGACCACGCCGCGCGTCAACAATCGGTCACCTACGGCAACATCTGAGAAACCAACCTTGGTTGCTTTCTTTAGATCCTTCTCGCCGGGAGGCACGCGCAACAATGCTGTGCTCTCGTCAGTGGTGACAGTGTACGCCGTTCCGTCATCGCCCTTTACTTTGAATTGTTTCGCCGCGGCATCGATCGCAGTGATCTCGCCGATCACGGACTTGACAGCGGGCGACTGAGCGCCCAGCGCCACCGCAAAGACAAGAATCCCCGGCCACAGCCTCATTAATGACTCGGCGCGAAAGCAGCGAAGAGGGTTACCCGCGAACTGTCAAGAAACGTAAATCGCCACCAATCTGCTATTCCGGGCTGATTACTAACTGATTGTTGACACTAGCGACGCCCTTCACTCTCTTCGCTATCTTTTCGGCTTTGGCTTTGTTTTTGTCAGTCCGAACCTTTCCCTTCAGAGTGACGACCGCATCGTGAACTTCCACGGTGATGGCCGAACCGCCTACGTCGGCATCGCCCGCCAGTTTGATCCGGACCTGGTCGACGAGAGCGTCGTCGGACACGTGCTTCTGCGCAAACAGCGGTGTCAGAACCAGGCTAAGCAACAGCGCAAGAGATAGGAATCGCATCATTCGTCTGAACTCGGCTCCGTGTCCAATTCTCGCCCCCGCATAGAGCGCCAGTCAATGCTCTTCAAAAACTCGGGGTTCTGGCGCCAGTCCTTCTGCACTTTCACGAACAGTTCCAGGTAGATTTTGCGGGCGAACATCGTCTCCATTTCCAGACGCGCCAGCATGCCGATTTTCTTCAGCGAGGCGCCCTTCGCTCCGATGACGATGGCCTTCTGACCGGGCCGTTCCACGTAAATGGTCGCTAGGATCCTGGTCAGCTTGGGCTTTTCCTCCCATTGATCCACCACTACCGTCACGGCGTGCGGCACTTCCTGGCGCGTCTCGCGCAGGACTTTCTCGCGAATCAATTCGGCCGCGAGAAAACGTTCCGGCTGGTCTGTCAGGTAGTCGGCCGGAAAATATTTGGGACCTTCAGGCAGACGAGCGACAATGGCTTTCTGAACCTGATCGAGGCCTTCCCGGGTGACCGACGACACCGGAATATAATCGTCAAACTCGCGTACCGCTTTGTATTGCTCGATGCACGGTAGCAGTTGACGTTTGTCCGAAAGCCTGTCGATCTTAGTGAGGATCAGCAGCGTGGGCGTGTCCAAATTGCGGACGATCTCGAGCGCCTTGGCATCTTCCGCCGTGAAGGGCAAGGTCGCGTCAGCCAGGTAAAGCAAAACATCCCGCTCCTGCAGCGACGACCGGACCGTGTCCATCATGCGCTTGTTTAGCAGGCTATTGGATTCGTGGATACCGGGCGTATCCAGAACCACTATCTGCGCGCCATCCACATTGATCACGCCTTCGATGGCCGTGCGGGTGGTTTGCGGCTTGGCGGAAACGATCGCGACTTTGCTTCCCACCAATGCGTTCAGCAGGGTCGACTTGCCGGCGTTCGGCCGTCCGAGAATCGAGACATAGCCCGATCGGAAGCCTGCGGCGGAATCGCTCATGCGCGACTCGGAGGAGCGGTTTCCTGCTCGATTTTCGAGATACGAACTTGTTCCACCTTCAAGTCGTCACCAGCCAGAACTTCGATGCGTATGCCTTCGCGTTCCACAACCTCTCCTACGCGCGGAACGTGCCCCATCCATTCGGTCACTAAGCCGCCGATGGTGGTGGATTCGGTGCCTTCCCGCGGACGGAACCCTAGTAGTTCGTGCAGGTGATCGAGATCCAAACTCCCGGCCGCCACGAAGCTCGTTTCCGATTCCTTGTGGACATCCCGCTCCGGCTCATGCTCGTCATGGATCTCGCCCAGGATTTCTTCCACCAGATCTTCCATCGTCACCAGGCCTGCCACGTTGCCGTACTCGTCGATCACCACCGCCATGTGCGCTCCGTCCCGCTGCATCTCGCGCAACAGGTCGTTCACCGGCTTGGTCTCGGGAACCAATCGAATCGGGCGCGCCAGCTCTTTCACTTGCCGCCCCTGGCGATCGGCTTCATCCAGTTCGAACATGTCGCGTACGTGCACGAAGCCGACGATATTGTCGATACTCTGCTCGAACACTGGAATCCGCGAATACTGTTCGTGGATCACCAGCTCGCGCAGATCTTCGAGCGACCGGGATGCCTGGATGGCCACGATTCTGGGCCGCGCAGTCATCACTTCGCGAACGGTCTTGTCGCCGAATGCCACCACCGACTCGATCAGCTTGCGGTCGTCTTTTGCGATGATGCCTTCTTCTTCACCGGCCGAAATGAGGGCTTCAATATCACCGCTTGTGTCCGGTTCCTGGCTCACCGGCCTCGAATCGGACAAATCCACCAGCGACTGGAAGAAGCCCAGCATCGCTGTCAACGGCCGCACTACGATCACGCACAGCCTCAGGATCGGCGTCAACGGAAGCAGCCAGTGTGCGCTGGTTTTGCGATACAGAACTTGCGCGAGCACGTAGGTCATGAGCAGCATCGTAAGCCAGGCGAATAGCGCCGCTTCGAAGAAGCTCCCCCAGGGGGTGCTGATATCGCCGAAACGCACCGCCATGAAACACAGGCCCAGCAGCAGCATGATGGTGTGCTTGATGAGCGAAAACGTGATGACGCCGTTGTCGCCGTTGGCGCCGATGCGCTCCTCAAGAATTTCCTTGAAGTACTGCAGCGCGGGAAGATCGCGCGCCCGCAGCCGCAGCGACTCGGTATACAGAATCTGAACCACCGTGATCAGGCACAACAATACAGCCAACACCGCGGCGGCGCCCAACGCGAACCAGGTCATGCAGTCACCCGCTCAATCAATCCGCGGGGCAAGCCCAGCGCCGCGCGCCATTTTGCTTCGGCGCGCGCCATGCGCCCGCGATCCGTTTCGTGATCCATGCCCAGCAGATGCAGAACGCCGTGCAGCATCAGCACCTGGATTTCCTGCTCGACGCTGAGGCCATAGTCCGCCGCTTGTTGCTTCGCTCTGGGAAAAGAAATCGCCAGCTCGCCCAACTCTCCCAAGGCCCCGCTGGAACTGCCCCCGGGAAACGAAAGCACATCCGTGATGCAGTCTTTCTTGCGGAATTGGCGATTCAATCGCCGCAGTTCAGCATCGCTGGTAATCAGGCAGCAAAACGCGCGGCCATTGGTAACGTCTGTAACCAGACGATTGCCGAACGCTCTCAAATCGCGGCGCGAGAGCCCCGGCGTGGCAACTTTGAAAAGCAGAGCGATCTGCTGCAGAGACATGCGATGGAATCAGGCCAGTGGAGATTCTGGCTGTTCTGCCGGCGCGCCGTTGAGTGACTCCGGCGGCGGCGCGGCCGGGGCGGCGGCCCCCGGCTCCGCCGCCCCAGGCTCGCTTAGCTTCAGCGCGAGCTGGCGTCCGGTATCGGTCATCTCCTGATACCGTTCATAGGCTTTCACGATTTTCTGGACCAGGTTGTGGCGAACGACATCGCGGTCGTCGAAATATACAAAACTGAGGCCCTCAATGCCTCGCAGGACATCCACCACTTGGATCAACCCGCTGCGTTTTCCCCCGGGAAGATCGATCTGCGTCAGATCGCCCGTCACCACCATCTTGGAGTTGAATCCTTGGCGCGTGAGCACCATCTTCATCTGTTCGGGCGTGCTGTTCTGCGCTTCATCGAGAATGATGAAGCTGTCGTTCAATGTCCGGCCGCGCATGAAGGCTATGGGCGCTACTTCAATCACCGAGCGCTCCAGCAGCTTCTCCACTTTGTCGGCATCCAGCATGTCGTAAAGCGCGTCATACAGCGGGCGCAGATAAGGATCCACTTTCTCCCTTAAATCCCCGGGCAAAAAACCGAGCCGCTCGCCCGCTTCTACCGCCGGCCGCGTCAGCACAATGCGCGTCACGCGCTTATTCAACAACGCCGAAACCGCCATGGCAACCGCGAGATAGGTTTTTCCGGTACCGGCGGGCCCGATGCCAAAAACCAGATCGTGGCGCTCGATGGCTTCCACGTAGCGCCGCTGGTTGACGGTTTTGGGCGCCAGCGTCTTTTTGCCGAAGTTCCGCGTCCGCCCGCTGTGCACCAGGCTGCGCAGCGTCACTTCCGGATCTTCGGTGACCACGCGCAGATAGCTGTTCAAATCGCCATTGGCGAAAACCTGGCCTTCTTTGACCAGCGCCACGTAATCCTCCAGAATGCTCGCGGCGCGGATCACGTTGGGCTCTTCGCCCTCGATATCGAGCGAGTCATTCATCAGGCTGGCGGTAACGGCGAGCCCCTTTTCCAGTACCCGGATATTCTCATCGCGGGTTCCAAAAAGGGGTTCAATGCCACGTGTGATCTGAACGCTTAATTTCATTTACAAATTCGGGATGCTCACCAGGATTCAGGAAGGGTGGCGACGGTTTTTGAGCGGCGGGTAAAGGAGTCGGAAAACTTCATCCGCGGGAGCGGAGGAAAAGCAAACATCTACACTAAAGTATAACATCCATTTAGAGGGGAGATGCATGCTGCGGGTCATCCTACGTTTGGCTTTTGCGTGTACCGTTGCCAGCGCTGCTGGGGATCTCTGGAGCCAATCCGATCCCCAGTTTGTCGGGTCAGATACCTGTAAACCCTGTCACCTCAACATTTACGAGCGGTGGAGCAAGACGCGAATGGCCCATGTCGTTCGTGACCCGAAGGTCCATCCCGACGCCATACTCCCCGACCTCTCGAAGCCCGGCCCGCTGGTGAAATTCACCCTCCAGGACATCGCCTTCGTCTACGGCAGCAAATGGAAGCAGCGCTACTTCACAAAAAAAGGTGACGACTACTATCCACTGGACGCGCAATGGGATGTCACCCACAAGCTTTGGCGTCCTTACAAGGCCGGGCCCAACACGGACTGGTGGGTCGCTTTTTATCCCGCCGATAATATGCAGCGACCCACCGGACCGCTATGCGACGGCTGCCACTCCGTCAACTACAACATCCAGACCAAGACAGTAACCGAATGGAACGTCGGCTGCGAGAAGTGCCATGGACCCGGCGCCGCGCACATTCGCCAGCCGTCGCAGGCCAACATCATCAATCCGGTTCGGCTCGACACGATACAAGCGACCGACGTCTGCATTCAATGCCACTCTCAGGGCCAGCCGCTCAACAATCCGATGAACGGGAAATATTATGACTGGCCGGTTGGTTTTCAAGTGGGGATGGATTTGAAAAACTACTGGAAGCTGGAGGAGCACAAACTCGGCGAGCAAACCTTCACGCATTTCGCCGATGGCACCGCGCACAAGAATCGGATGCAGGGCAACGATTTCGTGCAGAGCGTGATGTATACGCACGGCGTCAGTTGCTATAGCTGTCACGACGTGCACGGAACCGAAAATAATGCGGACCTGTTGAGACCGGCGAATGTAATGTGCCTGGAATGTCACGGCCCAAAGTCGCCCAACGGTCCGCACGCGCCCACCATCGAGGCGCACACGCATCATCGCGCGGGAAGTTCCGGCAACGATTGCCTCGGCTGCCACATGCCGAAAATCGAACAGACCATAGCCGATGTCAACGTCCGCAGTCATACCTTCCGATTCATCCCGCCCAGTGAAACGGACCTCCTGAAAGTTCCCAATGCCTGTAACGTGTGCCATACGGACAAATCCAGCAAGTGGGCTGCGGATGCGTTAAGGACGTGGCCCAACGTCTCTCCGTGGCGGGTTGGCAACTGACGCCGCCGCAGGCTTCGCTTTTTTACAATACAGATCCACGCCTACTGAGTCACACTGAATGCGGAGGAACTTACGTGGCAAATACTGTAAAGCCGATTCCGGATGGTTACCATACCGTGACACCTTACCTGACCGTCGCAGGCGCGGCGAAACTCATCGATTATCTGAAGCAGGGATTCGGCGCGACGGAGACTTTCCGGCATAACCGTCCGGACGGCGCCGTCGGACACGCTGAAGTCAAAATCGGCGACTCACCCATCATGCTGGCCGAGGCTGGCGGCGAATTTAAAGCCAAGCCAGCAAATCTCTTCCTGTATGTGACTGACGTCGACGCCGTCTACAAGCGCGCTATTCAGGCCGGAGGCGCTTCGCTTGGAGAGCCCACCACGCAATTCTACGGCGACCGCACCGGCGGCGTTCAAGATCCATGCGGCAATACCTGGTGGATCGGCACGCACGTTGAGGACGTAGCGCCCGAAGAACTGGAACGTCGCGCCAAAGCGGCTGGCCGGTAGATCGAATTCACTGCGCGGGGCCTGCGCTACCATGAAATCTCTTCATGCCGATCGATTGGTTTCCGCTATGGCTGAGTCTGCGTGTAGCCGGAATTTCCACCGTCATCGCGCTCATGGCCGGACTGTGGCTGGCATGGCTGCTCGCGAATCGCAACTTCCGCGGAAAAGAGATCCTGGATGCAGCCGTCACGCTGCCGCTCGTGCTTCCTCCCACCGTGCTCGGCTACTACTTGTTGGTCGTGTTAGGACGCAACAGCCCGGTCGGTCACGTGTACGAATCGCTGTTCGGCGAGCCACTCGTTTTTTCATGGCAGGCAGCCGTCGTGGCCGCGCTGTTCCATTCCACTCCGCTGCTGGTGAAGTCGGCTCGCGCCGCATTTGAAAATATCGATCACTCCTACGAACGCGCCGCGCGCAATCTCGGCGCCAATGAATTACGGCTGTTCTGGCGCATCACTCTGCCGCTCGCCCGCCGGCCGGTTCTAGCAGCCGCAGCCCTGGCCTTCGCGCGCTCGCTGGGCGACTTCGGCGTCACGCTCATGATCGCCGGCAATATTCCTGGCCGGACCCAAACCGTCGCCGTCGCCATTTACGATGCGGTGGAATCTGGCAATGGCACGGCCGCCCGCGTAATGGTGCTCATCATTTCGGCGCTCGCGCTTGTGATCCTCAGCGTTGCCAATCGCCTCACCACGAATCCGTTTGGTCCCCGGCAAACGGCGTTATGATTCAGGCGCGGATTCGTAAGCAGTTTACGCCCGGCGCTGAATCAGCCGGATTTTCGCTCGATATAGAATTTCAGGCCTCCAGCGGCTTCACGGTGCTATTCGGACCGAGCGGGGCGGGGAAGACGCTGACGCTCGAATCCATCGCGGGATTCATTCGTCCCGACGAAGGCCGGATACTGCTCGACGATCAGATTCTTTTCGATGGCGCCGCGAACGTGCATCTCGCCCCGCGCGCTCGCCATTGCGGGTACGTCTTCCAAAACTACGCGCTTTTCCCTCACATGACTCTGCGCCGCAATCTCCAATTCGCCGTGGATCGCCTGCCTCGTCTGGAACGCCATCGCAAGGTGAATGAGATGATCGAGAAGTTTCATCTCGCGGATGTCTCCGGACGCCGGCCCTATCAGCTATCCGGTGGTCAGAAACAGCGCTGCTCCATCGCCCGCGCGTTGATCGGCTCGCCACGCCTGCTCTTGCTGGACGAACCCGCGCGCGGCCTCGATGTCCCGCTCCGGGCTGAGTTGTACGCCGTCCTTCGCCAAGTGCGCGAAGACTTCGGCATTCCGATTCTGCTGGTCACGCATGACTTTGAAGAATGCCTCGAACTCGGCGATGAGATGATCGTCCTGCGCGATGGCCGCGTAGTCCAGAGCGGGCCTCCGCGAAAGGTTTTGGATCAGCCCGCGAGCGTTGACGTCGCGAAGCTGTTGGGACTCTTCAATCTCCTCCCGGTAGAAATCCTCGGCCTCGATCCCGGCCGGAACGTAAGCCGTCTCCGCTACGACGATTTCGAACTGACCGGCCCCTACTTCCCAAGCCGTCTGATCGGCGACCGTGTATGGCTCTGCATCCGCCCCGACGCCCTCTCGGCGACCCCGCGCAACGGCCGCCCCGGAATGAACCAAATGCCCGCATCCTTATTACGCAAAATCGAAAAACCAGATCGCATCCGCTTAGAATTCACCGGCGACATAGCAGTAGAAATGGATCGATCAGATTACGATAAGCACGGCAATGTAAAAG
>JBGPSX010000010.1:0-20149 GCA_041490325.1 Bryobacteraceae bacterium
GCATTTTCGCATTGGAATACGGAGCAGGATTTTCGCCCCCTTTATAGCCCGCTGTCCGCGGAGGACGCCGCCGCCGTGCTTGCCAAAGTTCGCGAGACCGGCGTCCCATTCCGGTTGTCGGACAACGGGACGGTGGTGCTGACGCCCTCCGGGAAAGTGGCCGAGCTGCGCTTGCAACTGGCGGCGGCCGGCGTACCCAAAAGCGGACGGATCGGGTATGAGTTGTTCGACAAAACCAACTTCGGCGCCAGCGATTTTGCCGAACAGGTCAACTATCATCGAGCGCTGGAAGGCGAACTGGAACGCTCCGTGATGTCGCTGTCCGAGGTGGAACAGGCGCGCGTCCACATCACGCTCGCGAAGGATTCTGTATTTCTCGAGTCGCGCCAGCCTTCCAAGGCCAGCGTGCTCGTGAAATTGCGAGGCGGCGCCCAGCTTTCCGCGCAGAGCGTGGCCGCGATCTGCCAGCTCACGGCCAGCGCGGTGGAAGGCTTGGCGCCCGAAGCCGTTTCGGTGGTGGACACCCGCGGAAACCTGCTGAATCGAGCGCGAAAAGCCGCCTCCTCCGACAGTGGAGAACCATCCGAAGCAGCGCTCGACTACCGCCACATGATCGAGCATGACTTGATCGCGAAGATCAACGGGTCGCTGGAGCCATTGCTCGGCGCCGGCAAGTTTCGCGCCACGGCGTCGGCGGAGTGCGACTTCTCGAGCGGCGAGCAGAGCGAGGAGACTTTCGATCCCAACAAGTCGGTCATGTTGACGTCGCAAAAAACGGAAGACATCAGCGGCGCTCCCGCCAGTTCGGGCGTGCCCGGCACGGCTTCGAACCTGCCGCGACCCGCTGCCAGGCCGGCATCGTCCAGCACCGGGGTCACGCGGCGGAGCGAGAACATAAGCTATCAGTCCAGCCACACCGTGCGGCATACCAAGCTGCCGCAGGGCGCCGTCAAACGTCTTTCCATATCGCTCCTGATCGACTCTGCCGTCCGTTGGGAGGGAAGCGGCCTGAAGGCCAAGCGCATGGTCGAAGCTCCCTCAGCCGAAAAGCTGAAGACGATCCGCGATCTGGTGGCCGGTGTCATCGGATTTTCCGCCGAGCGGGGCGATCAACTGGTCATTGAGACGTTGACGTTTGAATCCACCCTGAATCCCGAGCAGATTACCGAGGCTTCGAAACCTGCGCCGGCTTCGCCGGCTAGCCTTTGGGAACAGCTTCTCAAAAGCAAATACCTGGCCATCGGCGCGGGCGCGACGGTTGCTATTCTGCTGGCATTAGTTCTGGTGGTCTTCAAGCTGATGCGACGGGGCCGTGGCGCGACGGCTCCGGCTGAAATGCCGCCTCAGCTCACCGGCGAGCCCAGCGAGGATTTCGCCAAGAGGTTGGAGAAGCAACTCGCCGATCAAGCGGCGCTCCGGCAGAAGCAGGAAACGGACGTGCTCAACTCCCTGAAGCTGCCGCCGGTGACCAAGAAGGCCGAGGTTCTGACCAAGCACATCGGCGAACAGGCCAAGCGGGACTCCACTGGAATGGCCCAGGTGCTGCGTTCCTGGATGGACGCGAAGAGCTAGGGCGATGGCTCAGAATCTAGAACCCGACTCCCCCGCCTCGGCCGTATCGGCCGTATCGGCCGTATCGGGCCTGCGCAAAGCCGCCATCCTCATGATCATTCTCGGGGACCAGGTGGGCGGCGAACTGATGCGCGAGATGGACGATGACGAGGTCCAGGCCCTCGGACGCGAAATCTCGCGCATCAGCTCGATCAGCAACGAACAGGCCGAGAGCGTGCTCGAAGAGTTTTATGAAATGTCGATGGCGCACGACTATGTGCTCAAGGGCGGAATCGACTACGCGAAAAAGATGCTACTGAACGCCTTTGGCCCCGAGCACGCCACTAAATTATTAGACCGGTTGGTGAAAACCCTGGGGGCCGATCTGGCCAGCTTCGACACGCTGCAGAGAGCCGATCCGCAGCAACTGGCCAAATTCATCCATAACGAGCATCCCCAGACTATCGCGCTGGTGCTCTCTCACTTGAATGCGTCGCAGGCCGCCGGGCTCCTGATTTCCCTGCCGGCTGAAATGCGGGGCGACGTGGCGCTCCGCATGGCCAGCCTGGATCAGATCTCGCCGGAAATTATTTCGAAGATCGCCGTCATCATCGGCGAGAAGCTCAAGGCGCTGGGCGAGTTGAGCCGCGAATCCTACGGCGGCGTGCGCGCGGTATCGGAAATGTTCAATCGATTGGACTCCGGCTCGAGTAAAGAAATTCTGGAAGCGATCGAGCAGAACGATCCGAACCTGGTGGTCACCATCCGGCACCTCATGTTCGTATTCGCAGACCTGCTTCTGGTCAGCAAGGAAGCCATCAAGGAAGTGCTGGGTAAAGTAGATCGCAAAATCCTGACAATCGCCTTAAAGGGCACCAGTGAACAGCTCAGAAACCATTTCACTGAACAGATGTCGCAGCGTGGCGCCGAGATGCTGAAGGAAGATATGGACGCGCTGGGCCCGATAAAGATCAAGGAAGTGGAGGCCGCCCAGCAACAGATTATCGCGGTGGTTCGACAGCTCGAAGCCGAAGGCACCATCAGCCTGAAGGGCACAGTTGGAGAACAGTATGTCGTCTAAGCTGCATCGCGGCGGGGTTCCGCCCCAGCCTATGGCATGGCCGCGCGCGCCATCCGGACCCGGGGAGGTTCAATCCTATCCGTCGGCGGCGTACCCGTCGACAGCCGACCCCGTGACACACTCCGCAAGTTACTCAGACGACACCGGACCGGCGGCTCATCAGCAGGCCTTTCAGGAAGGACAGGCCGCCGGACGACAGGAGATGTTAGCGCAGATGGAGGCGCTCACCGTCCGGCTGGCGCGATCCATTGAAGAACTCTCCGGTCTCAGGCCGCGCTTCCGGCATGAGGCCGAGCAAGATTTGGTGGCGCTCTCGATCGCCATTGCCCGTAGGATTCTGCATCGCGAGCTCACCGTCTCCCCCGAAGCGCTGCTGGGCCTGGTGAAAGCCGCGCTCGAAAAGATTGAATTGCGCGAAGTGCATCGCGTGCGCGTGGCTCGCGAGGATGCCCCGATGATCGAGCAGTATCTCGAAAAAATAGGACCGCCCCGGCGCGTCGAAGTGGTCGCGGATGCAACGCTCGTTCGCGGGTCCGTGCTGCTGGATTCCACGCGCGGCGTCCTGGACGCGTCGGTCGAGACTCAATTGGCCGAAATCGAGCGGGGATTCGCGGATCTGGTGCGGAAAACCCCATGAAGCTGGTTCGTTACCTGGAGAAGCTGGACCGAATCGAGACCTGCCGCTGGACCGGAACTGTGACCGAGCTGGTGGGCCTGCTGGTGGAATCGAATGGACCGGCCGCCGCCGTCGGTGATTTCTGCGAGATCGGCACGCAGGATGGCCGCCTCATTCGCACCCAAGTAATCGGATTTCGGGACGAGCGCGTGTTGTCGATGCCGCTCGAAGAAACCGATGGTCTGCATTTGGGAGATCCGATCATCGCGCGCAAGGAAGATGCTCGCATCGAGGTTGGCCCCGAGTTGCTGGGCCGCGTGATAGACGGTTTCGGCAGGCCGCTGGACGGTCTCGGCCCGATCGGCGCCCGGGCCGCTTACGACCTCTATGCGCCCGCACCAGGTCCGCTCGACCGGGAGCCCATCGCCGAACCTCTGGTCACCGGCATTCGAGCGATCGACAGCCTGCTCACCTGCGGAAAGGGCCAAAGGATCGGCATTTTCGGGGGAAGCGGCGTCGGCAAGAGCACGCTGCTGGGCGCCATGTCGCGCTATAGCTCGGCGGATGTCAGCGTGATCGCGTTGATCGGCGAGCGCAACCGCGAGGTGCGCGACTTCATCGAACACGAGCTGGGGCCGGACGGGCTGAAGCGCTCGGTGCTGGTAGTCTCCACCTCAGACCGGCCGGCGCCGCTCCGGGTCCGGGCGGCCTTCGTGGCGCTCGCGGTGGCCGAGTATTTTCGCGACCAGGGGAAGAGCGTGCTGCTGGTGATGGACTCGGTGACCAGGCTGGCGATGGCGCAACGCGAGATCGGACTCGCGGCCGGCGAGCCGCCCAGCCAAAAAGGATACACGCCATCGGTCTTCAATCTACTGCCCAAGATCTTCGAGCGCGCCGGGCGCTTCCGGAAAGGCGCGATCACGGGCTTCTTCACGGTATTAGTGGAAGGCGACGATTTCAATGAGCCCATCTGCGACGCCGTGCGCGCCATTCTGGACGGCCATATCATTCTCTCTCGCGAACTGGGCGCGGCCGGCCATTATCCGGCCATCGATGTACTGCAGTCAGTGAGCCGTCTGGCCGCGCGGCTCTACACGCCGGAGCAGAAGCTGGCGGCGCTCAAAATCCGCGAGGCCATGGCGACGCACCAACGCTCCGAAGACTTGATCAACCTGGGCGCCTATGCCAGTGGCGCGAATCCGAAACTGGATGCCGCCATCCGCCTGCGTCCCCAGTTGCTCGAGTTTCTCAAGCAGGATTCCGGCCTGCGCGCGCCCTTCGAGCAGACCATGACGCAACTGAATGAACTCGCCCGGATGAGCGAGTGAAACGCTTCAACTTCCCTTTGGAGCGCGTGCGCCGATGGAGGTTGGGACAGGTTGATATCGAGGAATTGAAACTGCAGGAGCTGGGGCGCGAGTTGCAAGGCCTGGGGTCATCCAAACGCGATATGGAAGCCGGCCTGGCCGGATCGGAGCGGCAAGTGCTTGCGCAGGCGTCCCTGGAGTCGCTCGAGTTGGAGAGTCTGGACTCCTATCGGCTTCACGTTCGAAACAAGGTCCGGGAGTTCGAAAATCTAGAGCAGCAGTGCCAAGTCCGCATCGCGGCGCAGCGGAATCGCGTCATCGAAGCACGCCGGCAGTTCGATTTACTGGACCGGCTGCATCACAAAGCATTCGAGAAATGGCGAATCGCGGGCAACAAGGAGCAGGAAGACTTGGCCGCGGAACTGTTCCTGGCGAAGTCCGTACGGAACCGCTAGCGCGTTCTGGTTGGTTGATCCGGATGACGCCTATCGCTGTGAAAGCAAGCGCGTGGCTTCTTCAATGCGGTCATTCAATTGCCGCAGCACTTGCGTGACGTCTTTCGTTTCGCTGTTGGCTTCCTCCCAACGTCCCGCTTCCACCGCCTCGCGAATGCCAGGCAGGGTCTTCGCTCCGTAGCCGGTGTACATGCCGGGAGCATAGATCTGGTGCCGATACCAATCGCGTCCCGGCAAACCCTTGTTGAGAATCAGGGCGCGCTCGGTTCCATAGATGGTTTGATTCGCTTGGGCCAGACCCGCGCCGTTTTGCGCCACAGCAGCCTTCAGAGCCGCTTCATAGGCCCTCGAATTCGAATCCGCTTTCTGGAGCTGCGCCAGCACCGGATCGAAATCCACCTTGGCGCCCGACAGCTTCTTGATCTCGTCCACGTACCGCCGCACAGTAGTGGAAAACTCGCCGAACTCGAAAGGCAGCAGCGGCGCGTCCGCGAAACGCATCAATGTTGTCGTGGTGACCTGCGAAAGCGCCGCGCCGTAGAGAAAACCAGGATCTGCGAATTGCTCGAACCATTGCGGATCATCGTAAATAGAGTGATAGACGCCGCCCAGGTTCGGCCCACCGAAACCCACGTTGATGCTGGCCACACCCAGGTGATCGATGAAGGCGACATAGTCGGATCCGGCGCCCAGTGGGCCGAGATGGAATCCGGGCGGCTGGTCCTCTTCAGAAGGCGCTCCGCCTCGTCCGGCGCGCCGCATCCGCGCGGTCTCGAGCAAAGTCTTGCCGCTTTGCGGGTCTTTGAGATCGCGCAGAACTTCGCTCATGAAAGTCTCGAGCGTATGCGATCCCGACGTCCCCAGCGTGCCCTTGGAATTTGTATCGGAATTGATGTAGACCACAGCCTTGCGAGCCAACTCGTCCTGATGTTTCTCGGCCCATTCTGTCGACCCGAGCAACCCGAACTCTTCGCCATCCCAAAGCGCCAGCACGATGGTGCGCTTGGGTTGCCAGCCCTGTTTCCGCAATTCGGACAGGGCTCGAGCGGTTTCAAGCAACGACGCAGCGCCGCTGATCGGATCGTGAGCTCCGTTTACCCAGCCATCGTGGTGATTCCCGTAGATGACCCACTGGTCCGGATAGACGCTGCCCGGAATCATTGCGATCACGTCATGCAGCGGCCGCGTCGAATTGTCGAAATCGAGCTTGAAATGCGCGGTCGCAGGTCCCGGCCCGATGTGATAGGTGAAGCCCAGCGCGCCCCGCCAGTTTTCCGGAGCCACGGGGCCCGCCAGATTCTGCAACAGCGGAGTGGCATCCGCGTAGGAGATGGGCATCACTGGAATGGTCATCAACGATTTTGCCTCTGAGATGGCCAGGCGTTTGGATCCTTTTTCGGATGCCCAACCGGGCGAGAGCGGATCGCCCACATACAGCGGCATGTCCATCACGCTGCCGCGTTGTACGCCATCGGGCGGCCGCAGCGCGCCTTTAGGAAACACGTCGCCTTGAAAATAGCCGTCCTCGCGCGGGTCGGAATAAATAAGGCAGCCGACCGCGCCGTGTTCGGCCGCGACCTTCGGCTTGGTGCCGCGCCAGCTCCGGCCGTACCGCGCGATCACGATCTTGCCTTTAACGTCGATGCCCTGCTTCGCCAGATACTCGTAGTCTTCCGGAATGCCGTAATTCACGTAGACCAGCGGAGCGGTAACATCTCCCGCGCCGGAGTAAGCGTTGTAGGTGGGAAGCTGGGTCGCGCTCGCTGAGTAGGAATCTTCCGCAAGAGCTGGTTCCTTCAGCGCCGCGCGAAACTTCACGGGGCTGGTCATCTCGAGCGTGCGCGTCCCGGGATACGGAATGAGCGCTTCGAAGCGCTCGATGCGCGCGTCCAGTCCGAATTCCTTCAACAAGCCGAGCGCGTATTCAGCCACGGTCTGAGAAGCCGCCGATCCGGCGTGATGCGGAACCTTCGCCATGCGCTCCAGATAGATCCTCTGGCGACTCGCCTGCGGTATGGCGATGGCCTTCTGTTCCAGCTCATGCTGCGCGGCCCACGCGCTCTGTGGAAAGCCTCGAATCGGTTCTTGCGCGGCCAGCGGCGCCGCACAAACTAGCAAAGCAAAGAAAGTTCTCATGAGGTCTTGGTTGCGATTTTGGCGGATCCCGATTTCAGAAAAGCCACGAACTCCTGTACGTTTCGAGTGGAACCGGCAAAAGTGGCGATGATGTGTTCGTCCGCATCGAGAATCGCGTAAAAGGGCAGAGCCACCGTCTGGAAGCGCTGTTCTTCCATCTTCGCGTTCTCTTCCGACGCGGCATCCGTACCGTCTGTATATAAGTCCACCAGCACGAAATCCTTCAACAAGGCGGCGATCTCGGGACGCGGAAACATGTTGGCCTTCATCCAGTGGCAATTGGTGCAGGCGTTCCCGGTGAAGTTGACGAACACCAGCTTGTTCTCGGCGCGCGCCTTGGCCAGCGCCTCCTTGTATTGGTTTTTCATCCAGACTGGTCCACCGTTATCGCCGGCCGCGCCACCGAATGCGGCATTCTTGGCCTGCACCGGGATGGCTGCCTCGAGCTCGCCCAATGTCGCGCCAAACAAGCCGGGCAGCAGGCTGATGGAAAAGATCAGGAACAGCGCACCCAACAGCATGCGCCCCACTCCCAATTCTTCGTCGGGCTTGATCCCTTCCAGTCGCAGGAACCCAAGCAGGTAGAGCCCGCACAGTGCGAATAGCACCACCCAGGCAGCGATGAAAAGCTCGCGAGAGATCAGGTTGGTTTGTAGAATCTGATCGGCGGCGCTGAGGTATTTGATCGAAACCGCCAGCACGATGAAACCGAGCACCACCTTGACGCGCATCAACCAGCCGCCGCTCTTGGGCAGCTTTTTCAAATAAGCAGGAAACAGCGCCAGAACGAAAAACGGCAACGCCAAACCTGTTGCGAACGACGCCATGCCCAACACCGGTTGCAGTCCGTTGGTCTGTACTGAGGCGACCAGCAGCGGCCCGACGATCGGCCCGATGCACGCGAACGAGGTCAACGTGAACGTAAGACCCATGATCAGGGTGCCGAAGTAGCCGCCGCCTTCAGAAGCCTGGTTCAGCTTCGTAAGCAATCCGGATGGCAGCGTTAACTCGAACGCGCCCAGCAGGCTCAGTCCAAATACGATGAACACGATCCCGATGAAGCTGTTCACCCATGGACTGTTGCCGAGTTTCACGACGCCGATTGGGCCGGCGATGGCTTTGGTGATCAAGCCGAGGCCGGTGAAAAACACAATCACGCCCAGGCAGAAGATGACTGCCTGAACCAAACCATCGCGACGATTGCCCGACTTGCGGTTCATGAAATACGACACCGTGAACGGAATCATGGGAAATACGCAGGGCGTGAAAATCGCCGCGAGACCAGCCAGAAATGTCGTCAACAGGAACAGGCTGAAACCGGAATTCTTGGGAGCGGATGCCGGGGCGGGAGCGGCCGTCGTAGTCACTGGCGCCGGCGCGGCGATCGGACGACTCACTTCGGTGTAACCAGCCGGAATCGAAACGGCCTGCGCCTCTGCGGCGGGATCAATCGTAATAGTGGCAGCCGCCGATTTGCGCTTGGGCGGCAGACACAACTTGTCGTTGCAGCATTGATACCGCACCTGCCCCAGCAGCTCGGCCGGACCCGCGGGCGCGTCTTTTTTCAGTTCGATGTCGAACAGAAAGACCACTTCGCCGCCAAAAGTCTCAGTGTCGATGCCAAAGGACGGATCCAGCTTGCGCTCCGGCTTGGGCTGAAAAGTTCGGGATCCATTGACCACCGGGCTCTCGGCAAGTCCGACGCTGGTCGGTATCGGCCCGCCCTTGGGCGTGGTGATGGAATAGAGATGCCAGCCCGGCTCGATCTTGGCCGTCAGCCGCGCCAGCACATGCGAACCCGGCGGCGCAGATTTCGAATCCAGCGTTAGCGTCCATTGAACGGGATCCTGCGCGGCGCCGAACAACGCCGCCACGGCGAGGAAGAATCCAGCCAACGCGCGGCGCATGTCAGTCGGCCTTGGCGGCGGCGGTAACTGGGGTTTTGGAGTGATGCCCGTTGGCCAACTCAGCTTCGATACGGTGGCTGATGTCCCCACCAGCCAATTCTGCAGCTACGCGAATCGCGTTCTTGATCGCGTTCGCGTTGGAGCGGCCGTGAGTAATGATGCAAACGCCCTTCACTCCGAGTAGCGGCGCTCCGCCGTGCTCGGAATAATCCAGCCGCTTCTTGAAATCGTGAAAAGCAGTTCGTGAAAGCACGTATCCGATTTTGCGCGTGATGGTGGCTTCCAGCGATTCGCGCAGCATGTGGTAAATCATGTCCACCAGACCCTCGCCGACCTTCAGCGCGACATTGCCGATGAATCCGTCGCAAACGATCACGTCGGTTTCGCCCGCGAAGATGTCGCTGCCTTCCACGTTTCCAATGAAATGAATGGGAAGCGCCTTGAGCAGCGGCGTCGCGGCGCGCGTCAGTTCGTTGCCTTTGTGCTCTTCCTCGCCGATCGACAGCAGTCCGACGCGTGGCCGGTGCTTATGAAACGCTACTCGAGAGTAAATGTCTCCCATGATCGCGAACTGGGCCAACATGCGGGGCGAGCAGTCCACGTTCGCTCCCACATCCACCACCACGACGGGCGTGCCCGTGAGAGAGGGGAAGGCCGAGGCCAACGCAGGCCGATCCACGCCGGGGAGCATGCCTTGCACCATCTTGGCGGTCGCCATCACGGCGCCGGTATTGCCTGCCGACACAACTCCTTGCGCTATGCCGTCTCGCACCAGCCGGCACGCTACCCGGATGGAACTATCGCGCTTGGAGCGAACCGCCTTCGCGGCGCTGTCCTCCATGGTGACCACTTCGCTGGCGTGGTGGATCTCTATCTCAAGATCGTCATTCCCGCTGTGCTCGGCCAGCTCCTTGCGAAGTATGTCCTGGTTGCCGACCAGAATGATTCGCACGCCCAGCGATCGGGCGGCGCGGATGGCGCCATCGACTTCCGACTTGGGGGCGTGATCGCCGCCCATTGCGTCAACCGCGATGGTTACCATGCCAATGAATATATATCAGTTCGGGCCGTGTTATTCCTCTGCGACTTCAATGACTTCGCGTCCCTTGTACTTTCCGCAGTTGGGACAGGCGCGATGTGGCAGCTTGGGCTCATGACAGTTGGGACATTCGGCTCGCCCGGCAACTCGCAAAGAGTCGTGCGCCCGGCGCGTGGAGGTTCGTTGCTTCGAGTGTCGTCGTTTTGGATTCGGCATCTAGATTCCTTTAGCTTGTAGATTTTTTAGCGCCGACCAGCGGTCATCCACCGGCTTGGGCTGGCATCCGCAAACCTCGACATTGCGGTTCTGGCCGCAAAGTGGGCAGATGCCGTGACATTCTTCCCGGCAAATACGCTGCATCGGCAGGGCGAGTAGAACATATTCTCGCAAAACACTTTCCAATTCAATTCCGTCGCCTTCGTAGAAAGCGATCTCACTTTCACCTTCGTCGATCTCGGCTTCTTCCTCGCGCTTGCCGATCCGCGGGAACGGGCGATAGAACAGGTCGAAGTTCGAATCGATCCCAAACTCAGCCGGCTCCAGGCATCGGTCACAGTCGGACCGCATTCGTACGTTGAGCCGCCCTTGGATTCGGATTTCGCCCTCGGTGTGTGGGAGCAGTTCGACCGAACCCTGAGCATGGAGTGGCGTGGCTTGTTCGAGTCCATCTTCGGAGAATCCGATTTCACCAGGAGGGAAGGTGACCTCAAAGTGGATCTGCCTTAATTCCAACTCTTTGACGTCGAAGAACACAGCTAAACCTCGCCCCGAGGGCAGCGCTAAGCCTTTAGTATAGCAGCGGTTGGAAGCGTGGCGTGAGACCAACCCAGTGTCCCGTGCCGGTTCTTCGCGAGCTCTATGTATCTCGCTCAAACTGCGGGTATTCCGTGCATTCGTGAAATTCCATTCATTCGCCGGGGTCGTTCTGCTAACCCGGTGATATGATGGCTCTAGATGTCGATGCTTTCGCCCAGGCTGCAACTGAAGGTTTCTCAGAAGCAGATCCTGACTCCCGGGCTGGTCCAGATGGTGACGGTCCTCCAGTTGAATCGCCTGGAGCTGAAGGACATGATCACTCAGGAGATCGCCGAGAACCCGGTTCTCGAGGAAGCCGCGGATGGCGTCGAGGAGCTTACGCCGGAGGAAGTCCAGGCCATCCTCGAATCCGAGCGCAGAGAAGAGCCCTCGGATCAAACCATCCTCGAAACAGTGAACGGAGCCGCGGCGCCGGACGTGGAATCCGGTGGCGAGACCATCGAGATTTCGGACCGCGCGGCCAGTCTCGAGCTGGATGGCGCAACTGCCCCAGCTTCAACCGAACTTCCAGTGAGCACTCCGGCTCCGGAGGGCGAAACCCCCGAGGCCAAGACCGAGAAAGATCCTTTTGACGAGATCGATTTTGGAACTTTCTTCGACGAATATCTTGATCCCGGCTACAAGAGCCCAGCTTCTGAATCTGTAGAAAAGCCCTCCTTCGAGACCTTCCTCTCATCCCCCGTCACCTTAGGGGATTATCTTCATTCGCAGTTGAGCGTGCTGGTGATGCCGGAAGAAGTGCGCGACGCCGCCGATAACATCATTGGCAACCTGGACGAAAACGGCTACGTTACTGCCACGCTCGAAGAGATCGCCGAATCCGGCCAGCATACGCTGGAGGAAGTAAAAGATGGTTTGCGGATCGTTCAATCGCTCGATCCGGCCGGAGTAGGCGCAACGGACGTGCGCGAGTGCCTGCTACTGCAGATCGAGAGCAGAGGCGGGCGCGATGGACTGGCCTGGCAGGTGGTTTCGAATCACTTGAAGCTGGTGGAAACCAGACAGATCAAGGAAATCGCCAAGGTATTGGGCCGCCCGCTCGAGCACGTTCAGATCGCCCTGGATGTGATCCGCCACCTGGACCCTTACCCGGGCCTGCGTTATTCCGGCCCCGGCGCGCGCCAGGTGGAGCCCGATGTCTACATTTTCAAGGAGGGCGACGATTACATTATTCAATTAAACGATGACGATCTGCCGCAACTCCGCCTGAACGCGCAATATCGAAAAATGCTGGACCGCGATCATGAACCTAGCAAAGAAATTCGCAATTACGTCAAAGACCGCTATGCGGCGGCGATCCAACTGATCAAGAACATCGAGCAGCGCAAGCAGACCATTCTCAAAGTTTGCCAGTCGATTGTTCGGCGGCAGCTCGATTTTCTGGAACATGGCATCGATCAGCTCAAGCCGATGATGATCAAGGAAGTGGCCGAGGAAATCGGCGTTCACCCGTCCACGGTCAGCCGTGCGGTCGCCAGCAAATACGCCGACACGCCGCAGGGTGTGTTCGAGCTCAGGTATTTCTTCTCGGAGGCTGTGCAAGGTGTGGCCGGCAGCGCGACGCCGTTGCTGATTCTGAAACGGAGAGTCAAGAAGATGATCGAGGAAGAAGACACCCAGCATCCCCTCACTGACGAACAAATCACCGCTCGTCTCAAAGGGGAAGGGATCGACGTTACTCGTAGGACCGTCGCCAAGTACCGGGAGGACATGAAAATTCCGTCCACCCATCAGAGGCGGGTTCGGAACTAACGGAGCAGCCCGCTTCGAGAGGTAATCCCCATGAAAATCAGCTACACAGGCAGGCATGAAGTTTTTCCTCAGAAGCCGCGCGCCAAGTTCGAAGCAAAGTTACAGAAACTTTCGAAAATGGTGGAGCGTAAAGGTGAGAAGGAAGCGCACGTAATCCTCAGCCAGCAGCGTTTCTTGCACACAGTGGAGATTACCATCCATGCGTGGGACCATGCCATGGTGGGAATTGGCTCGAACGGCGAGTTGGTGGCCGCCGCGAGCGATGCGCTGGACAAGCTGGAGAAGCAGATTCTCAAGATACGCAGTAAGTGGCGTGACACCAAGCGCCACAAAGCCAGCCTGGCGACCGGACTGGCGGAAGCGCCGTCCGCTCCTCCGGCCAAGAGCGGAAGAGCCCCGATCCGATCCGCAAGCTCCAAACGAACCAGCCCCAACAGCGGCCGCAAAAAAGTTTTTCGCGTCAATCATAGCGATGGCAAGAAACCCATGACCCTGGACGAGGCGATGCTCGAGATGGAAGCCTCGCAAGACTATATGGTGTACCGCGACGCCCAGACCGACCGGGTCACCGTACTGATGCGCCGTTCCGACGGCCACTATGATCTGATAGAAAGCTAGTGGCCAAACGAGTCTCGAAGCAGTCTGATCCACAGGGCGCCGAACTTGTCATCATCACCGGCATGAGTGGCTCGGGCAAGGCGACGGTTCTCAAGGCCCTCGAAGATTTCGGTTACTATGCTGTCGATAATCTTCCTATTGACCTGATACCGAAATTTGCAGAGCTCGCCAAGGACTCCGCCAATTTTCGCAAAGCCGCACTGGTGATCGATATCCGGGAAGGCCAGAGCCTGAGGCAATTTCCAGCCATATTCGCGGGCTTGCGCCGCCGCCTCCGGGCCACCTTGCTCTTTCTCGAAGCAGACAACAGCACTCTGGCCCGGCGCTTCAGCGAGACGCGCCGGCCGCACCCGCTGGGCATTGGATCGTCGGTGCTGAAGAGCATTCAGACTGAGCGCGCGCGACTGGCGCCGATTCGCAAGGTGGCCGATCACGTAATCAATAGCTCGAAGTTCAACGTGCACGAGTTGCGAGACGTTATCGAAGACAAGTTTCGTGGCGGCCGCGAAGAATCCAATATGCGGATCGACGTTACCAGTTTCGGCTACCGGCACGGCGTTCCGGCCGATAGCGATCTGGTTTTTGACGTACGCTTTCTTCCGAATCCCAACTACATTCCGAAGTTCAAGAATCTCACCGGCCGGCATCCCGACGTGGCGCGCTATATTCGATCCTTCCCGCAAACTGTCGAGTTCATCGATCGCATCTCAGAGCTGCTCACTTATCTGATCCCGCACTATGTTCGGGAAGGTAAGAGCTATTTGACGATCGCGTTTGGATGTACCGGTGGCCATCATCGTTCGGTGATGATCGCAAGCGAAATCCGCAAGCGGCTGAAGCAAGGCGGATTCAAGACCAAGGAAACGCATCGCGACGTCAATCGCTAAGACCGCTCCCTTTGGTCACGGCTCGGCTAGGGGCTGGAAACCGACAACGTCGATTTGTGCGCTCCGGACCGCTAGCCGAGCCATGACCAAAGGGAGTGGTTTAAATCAAATCCAGAGCCTGCTCAAAATCCGCGAGCAGATCGCGCCAGTCTTCGATCCCAATGGAAATCCGCACCAGGCCATCGGTGACTCCTGCTTGCTCGAATTCCTTCTCGGTAAAACCGGAATGTGTGGTCGATTTGGGATGGCACACCAAGGTCTCCACGCTACCGAGCGAGACCGCGTTCCGCGCGATCTGCAGATTCCGGAGGAACTCGAACGCCGCCTTTTTGCCGCCGCGCAGGTCCAGCGATAGCATGCCACCCGGGAAATCGCATTGCTCACGCGCGATGCGCAGTTGGTCAGGATCGGTGAACAATGTCGGATAGAGCACCCTGGCCACTTTAGGATGCTTGGCTAGCTGATTCGCGATCCGCTCGGCATTCTTGCTGGAACGGTTCATGCGCAGCGCCACCGTGGGCAGCCGCCCATCCAACATCCAGCATTCGTCCGGCTGCAGGATGTTCCCGAACAAACTGCGTTTGCTGCGCATCTTGCGGATCAGTTCCGGATCGGTTGTGATGGCCGCGCCACCGATCATGTCGCTGAATCCGGAAAGATACTTGGTGGCCGAATACAGGCACATGTCGGCTCCTAGCATTAGCGGATGCTGGAAGGCCGGACCCATCAGGGTGTTGTCGACCATCACCAGCGGTTTGGTTTGTAATGCGGCGGCCGCGTTGGCCGCTTCCTGAATACCGGTCATGATGATAGTCGGATTGGCCGGGGTCTCAATCAGTACGATGGCCAGATTCTTAGCGGTGCGAATCGCGGCATTAATCTCGTCCGTCTGGCCGGCCGATACAGGAATACCCTGGATGCCAAGCGGCTCAAGAAAATCCTGAATCAGGTGCTGCGTGCCGCCGTAGATTGGCACCGTGTAGACGATGCTCTGGCCGGGACGCGTGAAGGTGAGCAGCGCCGTCATGATCGCGGCCATGCCTGAGTTGAACACCAGCGCAGCGTGCGCTCCGGTTTCGAGCGGAACGATCTGGTCTTCCAGGATCTCCGCGTTGGGATGATTGAAGCGCGAGTAAACCAGATCGGGTTGCTCGCCGGGCTGGGGCTGTGCTCGCCCAGCCATTAAGTCGAAAGCGCGCTCGGCCGCTTCAGGACTCGAGAACACGTACGTCGAGCTACGAAAGACGGCTGGTCGCGCCGAACCAACGGAAAGCCTAGGGTCGAACCCCCGGCTCAGGACCTGTGTATGCGGACGCAAAACGGAAGAGTTCTTATCGGACATGCATGAACCACTTAACTTCAGTTTAGTTCATTCATCCGCTGAAGTACCCTGAAAGAGCGGGATCGCGCTGTCGCCGTTTGGACATGACGAATGCATGATTGGGTCGACGAGCTCACTGAAGGCCAACGCGTTCTCGATGTCGGCGCTGCAACCGGGAGCCTTCGGAATTATGACGTGGCCTGCATGGTTGTCGCGGTGGACTCCGACACCAACGCCTTCCGGTATGCCTACGAATCGCAAACGACAAAACATGTATATGGGCAGGGCGAATTCATGCCATTCGCATCCGGCAGCTTCGATCTGGTGCTATGCCAGCATGTGCTCGAGCACATTGAAAACCCCTCACTTACTTTGTCGGAACTGGCACGGATCTTGAAGCCGAACGGACGTCTCTACGCAGCGGTTCCAAACGGATATGGCCTGTGCGACGGCATATACAGATTCGTTTTCGGAGGCGGAGGTCACGTAAATCGGTTCCGCAAGGAGGACCTGGTTCGATTGATCGAAGAAACGGTTCAAGTGCGGCTGGTAGCCTGGCAGAACCTGTACTCATCGTTCATCTATCTTTCACGGCTGCCTGAATTGGGGCGCGATCGTTCTCTTCAACTCAGTCCCCGGCTTCGGAGAATCACGCGGCTGCCAGAGGCGTTTGTGCTGTGGTTTCAGGGTTCGTTATATTGGCTCACTCGATGGGCTGGTCGATTGATTGGCGTCAACTGGGCGATCTACGGATGGGCGCTCTATTTTGAGCGCGGCCGTGAATCTGCCGTTCAAGAGTACTCATCGTTCATCAATGTTTGTATGTTTTGCGGCGATGGGCATCCGGCAGATTCTTTGAGCCCGCACTTTTTGTTCTACCGCTGCCCGACGTGCAATCGGCTGACCAGATACTTTCCGCCATATCCAGGAGTTTCCTAGCACGATCTACCGACCTACCGGGATCGTATTACCTTCCCGCATCTCGTCAGTGGCATGCCGCACCACCATGTCGCCAGACTTCAGATTTCCGATTACCACCACCAAGTCGCCTTCACTCGAACCCTTCCTAACGTCCACCCATTCGGCGCGTCCGTTCCGATCGCGAACTACAAACGTGCGCTCGGTTGTTGTTACAACACTGGTCCGGGGCACGAAAAGCGCCGGACGCGAACTCCGGATCGGCCACTTCACAGACGGGTACATCCCGGGGGCCAAGGATCCGTCGGCATTCGAGACTTCCAACTCTACCGGCATCGTACGAGTCTTGGGATCCAGCACGTGCGCGATGCGCGTGATTGTTCCGGAGTATGTCCGCTCCAGAAATGCCGGAACGCGAAACTCGACTTTAGCGCCTGCTGCGATGCCGCCCACATGCTCCTCGGGAACTGCCACCACCAGCCGCAAGCGTGAGACTTGCTCAATAGTGAGGAGTACTGGATCGGCGCCCGGACCGACCAGCGCGCCCGGATGCACCAAGCGTTCCGTTACTATGCCGTCAAACGGTGCGGTGATTTTGAGGTAAGCCTGAAGGTCTTTGCGTGCGCGAACGATCGCCTCCGCCGATTGGCCGGCCTGCTTCCGCGAGCGCACCAGCGCCTGAGCCGCATCAACCTGCTTCTCAGCCTGGATCAGCTCGTTTCCAGCAATCGCGCCCGGAGTCTCCGCCGCCTTCTTGAGCCGTGCATGCGTGCTTTGCGCGGCTGCGAGCTGCGCCTCGGCTTGTGAGCGTTCGGATTCGGCAGCTTGCACCTTGGATTCAGCTTCCGCAATTTGCGCGCTCATTTCCGGAGCGCTCAACTCAGCGAGAAGCTGTCCCCGCTTGACGAAACTCCCCCGGTCCACCAGAATCCGATCCACATAGCCCTGCACCCTCGCATGCAGCGACACTTTCAGGAAGGGCTGGAATTCACCAGGCAAGTCCGTGGTCCGCGAAATGGACTTGGACACCACTGAAGCGAGCGTCCCCGTCTGAGGCCAGGCCGGCCACCAGGCGGACAGCAGCGCGGTCATTACCAAAAACTTCCGATCAGGTCGCATCATAATATCGACTCGCGGGATCCATCGGATTGAGCGATGGCGAAACCAGAGACGTCTTGCGCTGCAAGATTGCGTACATCGCAGGCAAAATGCTCAGCGTGGCGAAAGTGGAAAAGATCAGCCCACCGATGACGGCGCGGCCTAGGGGCGCCGACTGCGAGCCGCCCTCGCCGAATCCGATCGCCATCGGCGCAACACCAAAGATCATCGCGGCGGCCGTCATGAGAATGGCCCTCAACCGGCTGCTTGCTCCTTCCTGAGTCGCCTCCAAGATTGGTTGGCCGGTGTGCCTGGAGCGTTCAGCAAAACTGACCAGCAGAATGGAGTTCGCTACCGCGATTCCGATCGCCATGATGGCGCCCATGAAAGATTGGATATTCAGTGTCGTGCTGGTTGCACGCAGCATCAGCAGAACGCCGCACAGTACCGCGGGGATCGTTAATATGATCGCCATCGCCAGCCGTATCGACTGAAAGTTCGCCCACAGCAAGAGGGAAATGGCGGCGATGGCGAGAAGCAGGCCGACTCGCAAGGCCGAAATGGTTTGCTCCAGCGGCGGAATCTGTCCGCGCAACGTTACTGCGACGCCCCGAGGCGGCGCGCCGGCCCGGGCCAACGCCTGATTGAGTTCGCGTGCTGCTTCTCCCAGGGTTACTCCGCTGATGTTCGCCGTCAGGCTGACAACGCGCTGTCCGTTATATCGCTCGATTAGTCCCGGCATGACGCCAAATTTCAACTCGGCCAGGTCCCGGAGCAGTAGTTGAGAGCTGCTGCCTAGCATCACCGGCACGCCTCCCAGTTCGTCGATGCCCTGCATGCGATTCTGCGCCAGTTGTACTTGAATCTGAAAAGCGTTTCCGCTCCTCGGATCGCGCCAGTAGTTGGGCTGCGTGAATCGCGAAGATGAAGTGGCCGGTACCATCGAGCGCACCACTTCCGCCATGCTTAAACCGAACTGGCCGGCGCGTTCGCGATCAATATTGATATCGAGCGTCGGATAGTTTCCTGCCTGCGCAAACTGCAGATCGCGCAAGAATCCCACGCCCGCCATTTGATGCTGAACCTTCTGAGCGTAAGCGTAATTGTCGGGCAAACTCGTTCCGAGAACCGCGACCTCAATCGGAGTGGGAGATCCGAAGCTCATCACCTGGCTGACGATATCGGCCGCCTCGAACGACACCTGCGATTCCGGAAGTTCGCGGCGTAAAGCATCTCGAATCATTTCCCGCAACGGCTCCCCCCGCGAGGTTCCGGGTTTCAGCGCGACTTGAATCACCGCCTCCTGTGGACCGCTGGTGAACAGGTGAATTAGGTCCACTGGATAGCTGGCTGGCACGACGCCTACGAAGTCGCTCGTAATCTCGACGTTGCCGGGGCCGGCTTGGCGACGGATGACATCCAGGGCGCGCAGAACGATTCGCTCGGTTTCCTCGACGCGAGTTCCCGTGGGCGCACGCAAACGAAGCCGCAACAGTGGGGCGTCAGCGTCTGGAAAGATTTCGGTGTTCGCGCGCGGCAACAGGACGAATACCAGCCCGATCGACACCGCCAGGTAGCCCACCACCAGCGGCCATCGAAACCTCAGGACCAGGCTCAAGTAACGGCCATAGACGGAACGGATCCATCCGAACAAGCCTATTCGCTCCTCGCCTCGATGCGCCTCCTTCATCAACCACGTTGAAAACACCGGCACCAGACTACTCGAGAGCAAGTATGAGGCGATCATCGCAAAGCCAACTGCCAGCGAAAGGGGCACAAACAACTGCCTGCTCACTCCAACCATAAAAAACGACGGAACGAACACTGCTAGGATGCAGAGCATCGAAAGCAGCCGCGCGATCGCAGTGCGGCTGGAGGCGTCGATCACCGCTCGCGCGCGAGAAACACCCGGAAGCATTTCTGTGTGGATGGTTTCGATCGAGACCGTCGCCTCATCCACCAAGACGCCCACTGCTAACGCCAGACCGCCCAGCGTCATGATGTTGATGGTCTGGCCCGTGGCCCACAAAAGGATCACAGCGCTCAGCAGGGCAAATGGAATGTTGAGCACCACAATCAGCGCACTACGCCAATCGTGAAGAAAGATCAGCACCATCAATCCGGTAAGCACCGCGCCCAGCAAGCCTTCAGTGACGAGTCCCCGAATCGAGTTCGTCACGTACGGTGACTGGTCGAACTCGAGCCGCACGTCAACATCATCGGGCACGGCTCTCTTAAAACTAGGAATCGCCGCCTTGACGGCGTTGATAACAGCGAGCGTCGACGCATCCGATCGCTTGGTGACGGGAATGTACACCGTTCGTTTTCCGTTCACGTGCGCATATGCGGTGACTATGTCCGTTCCGTTCTCAATGGTCCCGATATCCCGCAAGTAAACCGTTGTCCCCGACGCCGGCCGGATGGGCGCGCCCAGCAGGTCCGCGAGATTTTCGCCGAGCGCCGCATTCGTACGGGCAATGCGGTTGATCTTACCGGTCCACATGTTGCCCGAAGGCATGACCACGGTCGACTTGCTCACAGCCGCGACCGCCTCGTCCGGCGAGATCCCGTACTGGCGCAATTTGTCGGGATCGAGCGTAATGACAATGGTGCGCTGGTTGCCGCCGAACGGTGGCGGAGCGGAAAC
>JBGPSX010000011.1:0-19527 GCA_041490325.1 Bryobacteraceae bacterium
ACTGCGCTCTAGGATCGGAGTCCGAACTCTCAAGCACCGCCGTGTAGCGTTTCCACTCTGAGCCGACATCGCCGATTTTCTGTGCGGCGTAGACCTTCCCGTCCCCACTCTCGATCCTGGCTTCCAGTTGTCCGGGAAACTCGCTGCTGCGCGCGTACAGAACGACGTTGTACTTCTCGCCTTTTCGAACGCCGATGCCCCAGAAGCCTTCGTTCAAAATGGCCACCTGAGCGCCCGAGGTCGCGGCTTGTATCTCGACACGAAGCGCAGCCTTATTGTGGTCGTTGAGAGGATGCGTTTGATCCAGGCTCATGCGCGCCTTGGCTACGCCGGAGGTGCGAAGCGACCATGCCTCCGTCGTTTGCTCTTCGAAACTACGGTTACGGATCAGCTCGGCGTAGAGTCCGCCGTCGCCGGAATGGTTGATCTCCTCGAAGAAAATACCGTACAAGCTCGGACTGATCTTCGCGCCTGGATGGCCGGCATCGATCGTTAGCGAGGGTTTCTGGGCCCAACCGAGCACGCAACTGGCGACCAACACGATGACCCACCGGCACACAACGTTTGCCGTTCATGACCTCCATTCCAGATCCATAGTGTAAACGATTGCAAGCCATTTCCGAAACCGGATGCCTGCGAAAGATAGCCCTCGATTGGGCCATCCAACCCACAATTTGGCTCAATTTTGTAAGGTAACTCACCAAATTTCTAGTTTCAAGGCCGTTACGTCCAACTTTCTTTGTAAGCGCAAACATTCTTCTTGACTTGTCTTCGGACTAGTAGTAGAAAACTATTACCAGCCCTCAGCGGCAGTTAGGCTGCTTTGTACGAGATTAGTCTTTTTAGTTGTCTCTGACAGATGCCTTTTGGGGCCACGTAACGTCGGGAGGACCACGATGCGCAGTTTTAGAATCGCTGCCTTTGTACTTGCATTGCCTATTCTGGCAGGCCTGCTCTATGCACAACGCGCGGACCGCGCGGGCATAACCGGATTTGTAACCGATCCCACGGGGAACAACATCCCGGCCGCAACGGTCAAGGTTCGCAACGACGATACCAACGTCGAGACGGCTCTTACGACCAACGATGTCGGAGCGTACACCTCACCGTTGCTGGTCCTCGGCACGTATACCGTTACCGTAGAGCATCCCGGATTCAAGACGGGCATCCGCAGCGGCATCAAGCTTCTCGGCGGCCAGATCTATCGAGTCGACGTAACGATGGAACTTGGAACGGTCAGTGAGAAAGTTGAAGTTTCGGCCGCCACGGAGATGGTGAATACGGAGCAGCCGGACGTTGCGCACACCGTCGGCCAAGATTATTATCGGGACCTGCCGGTGGTCATGGGCGGCGATATCCGCCTGGCAGAAGCGCTGCTTCAGCTTCAACCTGGATTCACTCCGATGCGTCCGAACGGCGATCCGATGTTCCGCGGCAGTCAATTTGGATCGCGCATCAACGGCGGTCAGTCATTCGCCACTGAAAACTTTTTCGACGGCGTCGCGTTTGGATACGCTTCCGGCCATCAGAACAGCCAGGAAAGCGCTCCTCCGATCGAGAGCGTGGGCGAGATGCGGATCATCGAGTCGGCTTACTCTGCTCAATATGGCCACACCAGCGGCGGAAACGTCGAATACACGTCGAAGACTGGAACCAATGAATTTCACGGGAGTTTGTACGAGTTTTTCGCCAACGATGCGTTGAACGCGCGCGGCTTTTTCCCGGCGCAGGTATCGAAAGCGCGAAACAATGCGTTTGGCTTCACTCTGGGTGGACCCGCGATCATCCCGAAAATCTATAACGGACGTAATAAGACCTTCTTCTTCTTCAACCTGGACTATCTAAAGTATCGGTCCGGTCCGCTGCCAGGGTTCGGAAACACAACCCCAATCGATGCGTTCAAGCGCGGCGATTTTAGCTCGTTACTCGGTGCGCAGGTGGGCGTTGACGCACTCCAAAGACCCATTCTTTCGGGACAGATTTTCAATCCCGCGTCCACGCATTTGGTTAACGGCATTACCGTGCGCGACCCTTACCTAAACAACATCATCCCGGCCAGCGATCCATTGCGCAGCAGCGTGGCGGCCAAGCTTGTTCCTCTAATGGCTCAGCCGTGGAGAGCCGGCACGTCCTTTAACGTAGGCGGTAATCCCAACGGCGATCAAACCTGGATCGGCAACTTCCGCACCATCCTGTTCCGCGTGGATCATCAGATTACAGACAAGTTCAGGACGGCTTCCAGCTTCTACTGGCCAGCGCGTCCGGCCATTCGCAACTGCGGCGAGGTGCTGGGCTGCACTGCGGAATTCGATCCTCAGAAGAACAAAGATTACATCGGGAACGGGTTCCTGCAGCGCATCTCCACTCAACACGCGACGCAGCAGTTCGATTACATCATCCGCAACAATTTGCTGTTCCACTCCACCGTCGCCTGGGATCGCTGGGTCATGTCCGGCAGTCCGCTTTCGGCGGGCCTGGATTGGCCAGACCGTTTGTGGGGAACGGACAAGAGCGGAATCATCGACAAGACGGCTGGCGCGCCCAACATTACGTTCACCGGCAACATTCCCTACACGCAGCTTGGGATGCAATGGATCGGCTTCGGATTCGAAGCCATCAACCGCTGGCAATTCGAGAACGATCTCACTTGGGTGAAGGGCAGACATTCCATCAAGATTGGCGACGAATTCCGGCTGCACCGCTTCAATTTCCATGGATGGGCTGCCAGCACCGGCGGCACCTTCAACTTCAGCCGGCTCGGAACGGGCGGCTATGACAGTAACAACAATCAGATCGCAAGTACTGGCGATCCATTCGCCTCGTTTCTCTTAGGTCAGGTTCAAACCGCGAACTACACAGTTCCGGCGTACACCAGCTGGAACGGCACGTATTCGGCGATTTACATCAATGACGATTTCAAAGTCACCAGCAAGTTGACTTTGACTTTGGGATTCCGCTTCGACTATCAGAGTCCCTGGACGGAACGCTACAACAGGTTTTCGACGTTCGATCCAACGGCGGCGAACCCGGTGGCTGGCGGGCGTGCTGGCGCGATCGTATTTGCGAGCGACAGCCATCGGACGTTCGACAACATGTCGAGAGACGCATTTGGGCCGCGCTTCGGCTTCGCCTACCGGCTGGCAAAACGGACCGTGTTGCGCGGCGGATACGGTATCTACTATGCAGGCGTCGCCTTCTCGGACGGTGGAACTCCCACCACCGGCTTTGCAACCAATCCGACGGCTGCGAACGTTACGAACGGTCAATTTCCGGCGTTCTCTCTGGACAGCGGATTCCCAACCAGTTCAATTCTTCTTCCGCCCCAGATCAATCCATCTTTTGCCAACGGAACGTCACCGAACGGGTATGCCAGCAATGGCCTGGTGTTACCTCGTTATCAGAACTGGTCGTTTACAGCACAGCACCAATTCTCCAACAGCATGCTGCTGGACGTTACTTACGCCGGCAATCACGGCACACGGTTGCCGATACGAGCCGCCTATCTCGGGGTTCTGGACAACATGAATGATCCCAAGATTCTGGCTCTTGGGGCCGCAGTTCTGGGAGCCGACATCAACTCACCGGCGGCTAAGAATGCCGGAATCGGGCTGCCGTACGCCGGCTTTGTTGGAAACGTGGCACAGGCGTTGCGCCCATTCCCGCAATATCAAACCATCGCCTATCGTGCGATGCCCAATGGGTGGAGCAACTATCATTCGTTGCAGGTCAAACTGGATAAGCGATTCTCGAATGGCTTGCTTTTCCGCGTTTTCTACACGCGCGCCAAGTTGATCAACGATGGCGCCGAGAACGGCCAGGATGGAACCGGCGGCGCAGGTCCGCAGAATCCGATCAACACGCAACTGCTCGAGAAGACGGTCAGCGCGGACGACGTTCCAAATACGTTCGTCTTCACATGGTCCTACGAGTTGCCGTTTGGAAGGAACAGATCGCACGACTTCATTCACAAGCTGATCGCCGGCTGGACCCTGAACGGGATCTTGCGCTATGAAAGCGGCCGGCCGCTGGCCATCACCATGGCCAACGATCTGAGTGGAATACTCTTCAATGCCGCTAAACGTCCGAACGTCGTAGCAGGAGCGGACGGAGTAACCGCCCAAGGCCGCGGGGACTTCGATCCGAATGCGAACGTATATCTCAACAAGGCCCGCTGGACCGATCCAGGACCGCTCCAATTCGGCAACGCGGCGCCTCGCGACCCGTATGTTCGCGGCTTTAGCAACGCCGTCGAGGACGTCAGCATCTTCAAGGTAACGAGCTTTGGCGAACGGATGAAATGGCGCGTCGAGGGCCAGGCCGGGAACGTTACCAACCGGGTGGTCTTCTGCGATCCGAATCAGAACTGGAGCGCGGGAACCTTCGGCGTCGTTTCATTACAGTGCAATCAGCCGCGATCGGTCCAGTTGGGGATGAAGTTCGAATTCTAACCCGCGGTTCAGTTCCAATATCAAGACGGGGCGCTGCCTGTGCGGCGCCCCACATTTGTTTTGAGTCACCGTTTTACTCACGGCCGTTTGCGACAATAGTAAGCCGGGGTTGGGATTCCGTCGTGAAACTAATAATCGCGACCGCCGCGCTCTTAGTCGTAGTAGCGCACCTGTTGCCGGCGCAATCAGCCGGGCAAGCCTTGCAGCACTACCAGGCCGGGCGCCGCCTGCTGGAGCAGCGGCGATGGCGCGCCGCCGCGGATGAATTCATTCAATCCATTCAGCTAAACGGCGCCGATGCCGACAGCCAGGTCAGCCTGGGCGTGGCTCTATGGGGCTTGGGCGATCGCAAGGAAGCGCTGGCTGCCTTCCAGAAAGCGACTGATGTTGATCCTAAGTCGGCCGAGGCGCACTACAACGTTGCGCTCGCTTTCAAGGACCTCGGGCTGAATGACCGGGCTGCGGCTGCATTGGACACATCGCTCAAGCTGAAGCCGGACTATGAGCAGGCCGAAATTATGCGAGCGCTGCTGCTTCAGCAGGGTGGGCGGCCCGATGAGGCCATCGCAAGCTACCAGCGCTTGCTGAAGCGACATCCACAGTCGGCGGAAGGACACAATTGGCTGGGGGTCGCCTACCTGCAGAAGAATGCCCTCGCTCAAGCGCAGACTGAGTTTCGGGAAGCGATCCATCTGAAACCCGATTATGTGAGAGCGTACAACAATCTGGGCTCCACTCTGGCGCAGGCCGGCGAGATCGAAGCGGGCATACAAGCGCTCGAACAGGGTTTAAAACTAGCGCCGGAGGATCTGCAACTGCGCATCAACCTCGGCATGGCGCTGCGCTCCAAAGGCGATGCGGACGCGGCGCTTTTACATTTCAAGTCGTTGCTGAAAGAGCATTCCGATAGTGCGGAGCTGCTGTATCAATATGGCCAGACGCTGAGGCAAAAGGACGATCTCGATGGCGCGCTGCAAGCTTTCGATCAGGCGCTGGAATTGAATCCGGAGGCCCAGGAGGTCTATTACGGGTTGGGACAGACGCTCAGGGAATTTGCCGCGGCGCATCGTCCGAAGCAAGCCAGGCGTCCCGCTGCCGCCGCGGCGGAGCATTTGAAGAACGCCACACAGGCGATCGCGCGTGGTGATGGACCGGGCGCCAAGGAGTTACTTGAGAGAGCCATCGCGGCGGATCCCGGCTGCGCCGAAGCGTATAACCTCCTCGGGTTTGTGCTCGGGCGCGGGGGCGACCTCGCATCCGCCATCGAGAAGCTGAACAAGGCCGTGACCCTTGCTCCGGAGTTAGCGGATGCGCACTACAACCTGGGCGTTGCGCTTTGGTTTAAGAGTGAACGCGAGCAGGCCGCGAGCGAGTTGGATGAAGCCTTGCGCCTGAATCCCGCTGCGGAAAATGTGTACGGTTTCCGTGCGATGATTTATCGCGAGACAGGTGAACTCAACCGGTCCCGCCAGATGCTGGAGCGCGCCATCGCTCTCAGCCCGCGGAATCGCATTCCCTACTTCGATCTGGCACTTATCTTTCTGCGCCAGGGCCAGTTGGATCGGGCCTTAGGGCAGTTCGAAGCAGGGCTCAATGCGCCGGGCGAGCAAGGCCGGATTCCAGATGTCGAGATCGCGATCGCGGAGCTTCGGCGCGCCATTACCGAGAAGCCGGATGCGGAGGGCTACAACGTACTGGGCCGATTGCTCGGCAGCGCTGGCGCAGACCCGGCGCAGGTGGTGGAGGCATTTCAACAGGCCATCCAGCTTCGTCCGGACTTCGCTGAAGCAGACAACAACTTGGGGCTTGTTTACGTGCAAAGCGGCGATGATGAAAAGGCGGTCGCTGCTTTTCGCGAAGCGGTCAAACTGCGTCCGGACTATGCGGATGCACATCAAAACCTCGGCGCGGTACTAACCACCTTCGACGCCGGCGAGGCGGTGCGGGAACTGGAGCGGGCCGTGGCGCTTCAGCCTGGGTTCTTGAAGGCGCAATACAATCTGGCGCTGGCCTATGAAGTGAGTCCCGCTCACGGATCCGCAAAATCGGTAGAGCAACTGCGGAAGCTGCTTTCGACCGACGCCAAATATCCACGGGCCGAATTCGCGCTGGGGCGGGCGCTGCTTCGACAAGCCAAGGCGCAGGAAGCAGTCACTCATTTGGAGCGCGCCGTCGAGCAAGAGCCGCAGTTTGGAGAGTCGCGCTATCAATTGGGGCTAGCGTTATCGCGCGCAGGCCGTGCGGCCGAAGGCACGGCGCAGATCCAGAAAAGCCGGGAACTGATTGTTGCCAACGAGAAGGACCAGAACGCTAGTCTGGACGTCGCGGAGGCGAAGGCGGCGCTCGAACGTGGCGAGTTGGAGCAGGCCATTGCCAAACTGCGCCGAGTTCTTAACTATCGGCCGGATGCCGTGGAACCGCGCCTGCTGCTGGGAGCAGCGCTCGAAAAAAAGGGTGATTCCGCGCAGGCCGTAGCGGAGTTTCGCAAAATCCTTCAGAGTGATCCGTCCAGTGCGGCCGCAAAGGCTGGTATTGAGCGCTTGACGTCAACCGGGGCGCAGGTCGACGACTTGCAGACCATTGCGCTTTTCGAAGACTACATCCGGAAAGGACAATACAGTGAAGTTGAGGAGCAGCTTCGTCCGTATCTGGAGCAGCATCCTAAGTCGGCCTGGGGATGGTACGCGCTGGGCTACAGCCTGTATGGGCAGAAAAAAATTGGGGAATCGATTAAGGCGCTAGCGCAATCGCTCCAACTGAACATCGACAATGCCGACGCGCATAAAGTGCTCGGCCGCGACCTGATGATCATCGGACGATTCGATGCCGCCAAGCTCGAGTTCCAACTCGGCGAGCGCCTGAATCCGAAATCCGCGGAGATGCCCTACAACCTCGGCAAGCTCTGCTCCATTCAGGACAATTGGGCGGATGCCAAGCGATACTTTGAGCTGGCAGTGCGTCTCGAGCCGTCTTACATGGAGGCATACGATGGTCTCGGGCTGGCGCTCGAATCGCTGCACGAAGATGCTGGCGCAATACTGAATTATCAGAAGGCGATCGAGATGAACGAGGCCCGGCATTCCAGCTTCGCTTCGCCTTATGTAAACATGAGTGCGCTTTCGAATCGAACAGGCGACCGCGATGCAGCTTTGAATTACGCGCGACGGGCGATCGAAGCAAATGCCAGCTCGGACCGTGCATTGTTCCAAATGGCAAAAGCGTACGAGTACCAGGGGAAGCTTGAAGAGGCGGTTGAGGCGTTGAGCCGGGCGATTGCGATCAATTCACGCGTCTCTTCTTATTTCTACGTGCTCGCTACGGTGTACCGGAAGATGGGGAAGTTGCCCGAAAGCAAGCAAGCTATGGAGATGTTCACCAAGTTGGATCATGAGTCGAACGAGCTGGAACAGAAGCGGCGCGACATGTTGCGGGAGGAAGGCCCCGGCATCCAACCCGCGAAACCGCCCGAAGGCAGCGCTCATGAGTGACTGGCCGCCTGTGCCAGTGCGCCCGTCTCGTAGATCCTTCTTTCAGCTCGCGGGTTCCTTGTTGGTCGCGAGAAGTGTGGTGGCTGCTCCAGGCCCCGCGTTCACAGACATCGCTGCCTCGGCCGGTCTCACGGGCGCGCGCAACGTTTCCGGATCCGCCGGCGACAAGCAGTTCCTCCTCGAGGAAATGGGCTGTGGCGTCGCGATCATAGACTACGACAACGATGGATGGCCAGACCTGTTTTTCGTCAATGGGTCCAGCCTTGACGTCGACCGTCAAACGCGCAAGCCCACCAGCTACTTGTTCCACAACAATCGCGATGGCACGTTCACGGATGTCTCGCGCAAAGCGGGTTTCACTCACTCCGGATGGGGACAGGCGTGCTGCGTCGGCGACTACGATAACGACGGATTCGACGACCTATTCGTGACCTATTGGGGACGCAACGTGCTGTACCGCAATAACGGAGACGGCACTTTCACGGATGTGTCAGAGAAGGCCGGCGTGTCGGGATCGACTAATCGATGGGGCGCGGGCTGCAGCTTTCTCGACTATGATCGCGATGGCCACTTGGATCTCTTCGTTGCAAACTACGTGGCGTTCGACCTTTCGAAAGCTCCCCGTCCCGGCGCGTCGACTTATTGCCGCTATAACCAGGTGCCCGTCCCTTGCGGTCCGCAAGGCTTCAGTGGTGGCACGAATCTGCTGTATCGCAATCGCGGCGACGGCACGTTCGAAGATGTTTCGGAAAAGTCGGGCGTTGCGAATCCGCGCGGTTCGGCCTCGGCCACATTTGTTGGCGAAAACTGGCGGCCTACCGGATCCTACGGAATGGGCGCCGCGGCTGCGGACTTCGACAACGACGGCTGGCCCGACATTTACGTGGCGTGCGACACCGCGCCCAGCCTGCTCTACCACAACAACCAGGACGGGACTTTCAGCGAAGTGGGGTCGTCCGCCGGATGCGCGTTCGACGAGAACGGCATCGCGCTGTCCGGCATGGGTGTCGGCGTCGGCGACTACGATGGAGATGGCTGGCTCGACATCGTGAGAACCAATTTCACCGAACAGGTGACCACCCTTTATCGCAACAATCGAGACGGAACTTTCCACGATGCAAGCCTGCGCGCGGGCTTGGGCATCAACACCAAGTATCTCGGCTTCGGCGTTGGCTTCTTCGATTTCGACAACGACGGGCGCCGGGATATTTTCATCGCGAACGGCCACGTGTACTCACAGATCGCGACTCGTAATTTCCACATTTCCTACAAACAGCCGAGGCTCCTGTATCGCAATCTTGGCAACGGCCGTTTCGAAGACATATCGGCGAAGGCCGGCCCGGCGATCACGGCTGCCAATCTCGGCCGGGGATGCGCGTTCGGCGACTTGGACAATGACGGAGACGTCGACATCGTGATCAATAATCTGGATGGGCCGCCATCGCTGCTTCGAAATGATGTGGGAAATCAGAACAACTGGCTCAAGGTAAAGTGTGTAGGCACGCGCTCAAATCGCAGCGCTATCGGGGCGCGCGTGAAGGTGGTCGCCGGTGATCTCTCCCAGATCGACGAAGTGATGAGCGGATCGAGTTACTATTCCCAGAACGACTTGCGTCTTCACTTCGGTTTGGGGACAGCGACGAAGATCGATTCCGTCGAAGTTACCTGGCCGACTGGCGGCAAAGAATCGTTCGGCAACATCCAGCCCAATCAGTTGATCGTAATTAAGGAATCAGCCGGGATTATAAAGCGCGAGACGTTTAAACCAGTGCGTTAGTCTGAATTCGAACCAATGTTTCACCGCCGCCGATGGATTGCTTACGGAGCTCTGTGCTGCCTGGGTGCAGCGCCGGTGGCGACTTTGCAGCTTGTGGATGTAACGCGCGCCGTCAAGCTCGACTTCACTCATGCCAACTCACCGACCGCGAGCAAGTACCTGCCCGAAACCATGGGTGGCGGAGTCGCGCTGCTCGACTACGATAATGACGGACGGCTGGATGTTTTCTTTGTGAATGGCGCCAAGATACGGGATCCGATGCCGCCCGGCGCCGTGCCCGACAAGTCCGATCCGCGCTTTTGGAATCGCTTGTATCATCAGAATCCGGATGGCACATTCACGGATGTGACCGAAAAGGCCGGGCTCTCCGGCTTAGCGCAGAATCGTTACGGAATGGGCGTAGCCGTGGGCGATTTCGACAACGACGGGTTTGAGGACATCTATGTCACCGGGTTCGGCGGCAACACGCTCTATCACAACAATGGCAACGGGACTTTTTCCGACGTTACCGCGCAGGCCGGCGTCGCAGCCAGCGGTTGGAGCACCAGCGCCGGATTTTTCGATTTCGACAATGACGGCAAGCTGGACCTTTTCGTCGCACGATATGTCGAATGGAGTTTTGACGACAAGCACGTCTGCGGAGAGAGCAAGCCTGGCGGGCGCGCCTACTGCCACCCTGACAATTACAGCGGCATCAGCAATGTGCTTTATCGCAACAACGGCGACGGAACATTTACGGATGTGTCAAAGAAAGCCGGAATCGCAAACCCTGCCGGAAAATCGTTGGGCGTGGCGTTCGGGGACTTCGATGACGACGGTTGGCCGGATGTCTATGTGGCCAACGACTCAGTCCAGTGCTTCCTGTATCGCAACAACCATGACGGCACCTTCACCGATGTGGCGCTGACTGCGGGCGTCGGATTCAACGAGGACGGCAAGACTTTCGCCGGCATGGGCGTCGATTTCGCCGACTACGACAACGATGGCCGCGCCGATATTGCAGTCACAGACCTTTCGGATCAGCGCTACATGCTTTATCGGAATAACCGCGACGGCACGTTCACTGACGTCACGAACGAATCGGGCCTCGGAGGCGCTACCCTGGCATACTCGGGCTGGAGCATGAAGTTTGTCGACTTTGATAACGACGGCTGGAAAGATCTCTTCATCGCGCAAGGTCACGTGATGGACAACATCGAAGTGACGTCGCCGAACTTGCGATACTTGCAGCCGCCGCTTCTGTTGCGGAATGTGCGTGGCCGATTTTCCGTCATCGATGCAGGAGCCGCTCTGAAAATGCCATGGGCCGGGCGCGGCGCGGCGTTCGGCGACTTAGATAACGATGGCGACATCGATGTGATCGTCACGAATATCGGACAGAAAGCTTATGTTCTGCGCAACGACGGCGGAAACCGGAACGGCTGGATCGGCATCCGTGCCAGAGGTAGAAAATCGAATCGCGACGGCATCGGCTGCCGCATAAAGGTAGTGACTGCGTCCGGCCTCGTCCAACACTACACTGTCAATACAGCGGTTGGTTATCTTTCCGCGAGTGACCGGCGCGTGTTGGTCGGATTGGGCGCGGATAAAGCCGCCCAGCTGGTCGAGATTCGTTGGCCGGCGGGCGGCACGCAGCGATTCGAGAATGTTGCGGCCGGGAAAGTAATCGAAGCAGTGGAGCCGGTCCCATGACGATCACGCGCCGAAGCGTGCTCGCACTGCTGGCCGCCGGGAGCGCCAACGCGCAGGGTGTTTCGACGCGAGGCGTGAAGCCACAGCCGCGGGGAAAGCCATCAGGTCGTCCTTTTGTTGCGCGATTCACCGATGTCGCGGAACGCGCCGGGCTGAAAGAGCCAGTCGTATACGGGGCCGTAAACGCTAAGACGTACATCATCGAAGTAGTCGGCTGTGGCGTCGCCTTCATCGACTACGACAACGATGGCTGGATGGATTTGTTCGTACTGAGCGGCACACGGCTCGAAGCGGCTCCTCCTGGGACGACCAATCGGCTTTACAAGAACAACCGCGACGGTACTTTTACCGACGTGACTGCCAAAGCTGGTCTGGTGCGAACGGGTTGGGCGTCGGCGGTCACTGTCGCCGACTACAACAACGACGGCTTCGACGACATCTTTATCACTTATTACGGCCACAACGTCCTCTATCGCAATAACGGTGACGGAACGTTTACCGATGTTACCGGGCCTGCTGGGCTTGAACAGAAAGCAGTCCGATACGGCTCCGGATGCACTTGGGTGGATTACGATCGCGACGGCCATCTCGATCTCTTCGTGGCGACCTATCTCGACACCACGATCGACAAACTGCCGAAGCCGGGCGACAATCCCGATTGCAATTGGAAAGGAGTCCCAGTCAACTGTGGTCCTCGCGGTCTGCCTACGGGATTCGTTCAGTTGTTTCACAACAACGGCGATGGCACGTTCACGGACGTGAGTGAGAAATCGGGCGTTTCGAAAGCGCGTGGTAGCTATCCCATGACAGCGGTGGCCGCTGATTTCGACAACGACGGTTGGCCGGACATCTACGTTGCTTGCGACTCCAAACCCAGTTTCCTGTTCCGAAACAATCAGGATGGAACGTTTCACGAGGAGGGACTGGAGCGCGGCGCCGCCCTGAGCGAAGACGGCATGGAACAGGCCGGCATGGGCGTCGGCATTGGCGATTACAATCTCGACGGCAAGCTGGATCTGTTCAAGACTCACTTCGCGGACGACACCAATGTGCTGTACCTCAACGACGGACAGGGTCACTTCGACGATGTCACGGTCCGCGCCGGCATCGGCGTTGAGACGCGCTACGTGGGCTGGGGAGCGGGAATGGTGGACCTCGACAACGACGGTCTTCCGGATCTGTTCGTTGTCACGGGGAGCGTGTATCCGGAAGTGGAGCGCAGAGTACCGGCCTACCCATTCAAGACGCCGCGGCTGATTTTTCGAAACCTGGGCGATGGGCGCTTTGAAGAACTCATCGACGAAGCCGGCCCCGGCATCGCTGCGGCGCACGCCAGCCGAGGATGTGCCTTCGGCGATTTCGACAACGACGGCGACATCGACGTGTTGATCATGAACATGAACGAGCCGCCGTCTTTACTTCGCAACGATGTGAGCGGGCGCAATCACTGGCTGAAGGTGCGGTTGGTCGGGACGAAGAGCAATCGCAGCGCGGTTGGGTCCCGCGTTACCGCTAAGTATGGCGCGCGTCAGCAGGCCCAGGAAGTAGTTGCGCAATCCAGTTTTTATTCGGTCAACGATCGCCGTCTGCATTTCGGCTTGGGCGCGGAAACCAGTGCCGATCTCACAATTCGCTGGACGAATGGCGCGATGGAAAGCATCCCGCGCGTGAAGGCGGATCAGTTCATCACGATTCAGGAGGGCAAAGGCATCATTGCGACTCATGCACCCTCTCGACCCGCCTGAACAGCTAAGTGAGCTGTGGGTGCTTCTTGTGCCAGCCGGTTAGGCCTTGATAGGTACGCGCGGCGGCAATCACCGCGTGATCGCGCGTGGCTCGCGCCAGAACCTGGAGGCCGTACGGTAGATTGTCTTTGCTGAAGCCGCACGGAACACACAATGCTGGCAGGCCGCATAGACTCGAGATACCGTCCGGCGCTTTTTGATTGACTTCATCGCGCCTGGGGCGCGCTAAACGATCCTGCGGCGGCCGCACCAGAGGACGAGCCGTAGCATCGCTGCCGGCGACTGCCAGTACATCGAAATCGTCGAATAGCTTGTCGATCCGGCGCTGCAGAATGTTGCGCACCCGCTGCACGTCGAGATAATCCGACGCTGAGAATTCCTCGCTCACGTAGCCGTTGATCTGACCCACCGGATCGCGCAACTTCGCGCAGGAGCCGTCGCGAATCATGTTCCGGAACGAAGCCGCGGCTTCCATCAGGATCGTCAGCTCGGCCGCGTCTTCAAAAGGTCCATCCGGGATTTTCGCGTCGCTGACTTTTGCGCCGTTCTTCTCCAGGGCGCGCACAGCATCGTCGATGACGGCTTCGAGCGCGGGATTCGCCGACCACGCGTTGGTCAGCTTGCCGATGCGCAACGGATTGCGCGGTTCATCGCCGGGCGACGGGTAGTGAAAATCCGACAGCGGCGCCGGCAGAGAGTCGTGATCCCGATCGTCGTGACCGGCGATCACAGAGAGAATCAGGCCGCAGTCGTCGGCGGTGCGCGCCATGGGTCCCAGCTTATCCATCGACCAGGCGATGGCCATCGCGCCGTAACGGCTGACGCGCCCGAAACTCGGCCGCATGCCTGAGACTCCGCACCACGCGGTTGGACAAATGATGGATCCGCGCGTGTCCGAACCGATCGAAAACGTGGCGAGTCCCGCCGACACAACCGCGCCCGACCCGCTGGATGAACCGCAGGTCCAGCATTCGGCATTCCAGGGATTATGCGCGGGCCCGGTGAGCGAAGCCTCGCCGCCGGAATATCCGAGTCCGCCGGCCAGTTCGATCATGGCCGCTTTGCCGATCATCACCGCGCCCGCGCGATTCAGCCTTTCGATAATGGCCGCGTTGTAGTCGAAACGCTGCCCGGCGAAGGGCGGCGCGCCCCAAGTGGTGGGATATCCCTTGACCGCCACCAGATCCTTGGGCGCGTACGGAATGCCGTGCAGGGGTCCGCGATAGTGTCCGGCAGCGATCTCCCGTTCCGCCGCGCGTGCCTGCTCGAGCGCGAGATCGTGTGTGAGCGTTGCGTAAGCATTCAGCCTGGGACCGATGCGCTCGCTTCGTTCCAGGTAAGCCTCGGCGAGCGTCACAGGCGAGAGAGTTCGCCGGCGCAAACGGTCTCCGAGTTCTCGAATCGGCAGGTACAGCGTTTGTTCGTCGAGCACGGCTATTTTCGCTTGTCTTCGTCGAGCGGGCGAACATCGCTCGGATAGAGTCTGAAACCCGTGGCTGGCGCGTCGCTGTTTTCGAGCGCGAAATCGCGAACGCGCATCAGCATGCGTTGGTGGCGGACGATTATTTCCCGAGCTCGCACGCGCTGCGCATCGGACAACCGGTCACCATATTTTCTGATTACGTTTGCGTACTTGGCATCGACCGTCGCCTGATCGGCCAGCGGGAGTACACTCGCGTCCGAGGTTTGTGCTGCAAGAGGCACAGCAGCAGAGAGAGCGCTGGCGCCCATGGCCGCGCGCTGGCCAAATTGTCTTCGCGAAAGCCCGGTCTGCTTCTTCATGCGAATGGCTTGTCGATCGACGCGCTCTGGGGCGTAAAGAAACGCGGCCCGCTGTCGGTGATGTAGAGACAATCTTCCAGGCGAATTCCGAACTCGCCATAGATGGCGATCATCGGCTCGTCACTGAAGCACATACCTGGCGCGATCTTGGTCTTGTTGCCGCGCACGAAGTTAGTCCACTCGTGTCCGTCCAGGCCGATGCCGTGCCCGGTGCGATGCGGAAGTCCTGGAACCTTGTAGTCGGGACCGAATCCAGCATCGGTGATTACTTTCCGCGCCGCCGCGTCGACGGATTCGCAGGTCGCGCCGGGCTGAGCGGCGTTGAAGGCCGCATCTTGCGCTTTGCGCTCTACCTCCCAAACCTGCCGCTGCCGCGCCGAAGGTTTTCCAAACACCCAGGTTCGCGTGATGTCGGATTCATAGCCATCGGCTTGCGTTCCAGTGTCGATCAGCACGATGTCTCCCTCGCGCAGCTTTCTGGGCTGAACGCTGCCGTGCGGAAACGCCGACGACTCGCCCAGGTTCACCAAACCCCCGCCCTGAAAACCGAGAGCGCGATAGGCCGCCGAAAGGTTCGCTCCGATGTCGTGCTGCGTCATGCCGGCCTGCAGCGTACCCGCCGTCGCCTTGATGGCCGTGAGCGTCACGTCATTAGCGTGCTGGAGGAGTGCGATCTCAGCAGTCGACTTGATCATGCGGCAGCCCGCGCTGACTGGCGTAGCGTCGACGTATTCGAGCGCCGGCGCGGCTTGACGGATTCCGTTCGCCAGGAAGAATCGCACCGTCTCCTCGATACCTATGCGCCCGCTCGAAATCCCACGATCCTTAGAAGCCTGGGCGACTTTTTGCGCGGGAGACTCGTCCTCCTGCCAGACGCGGATATCGTTGCCAAAGCGGATCTGCTCTCTGGCGCGCATCTCTTCGAACCCAGGCACGATGTAGGCGGGCTCGCCGCGCTGAGGCAGCAGCATGCCGAACATGCGCTCGGAGCGGCCCCACTGGATGCCCGTGTAATAAACCAGACTGGAGCCCGGCTCGAGAAAGATGGCGTCGATTTTGTTGTCGCGCATCAACCGGCGAGCTTTCTCCATGCGTGCTCGCCGCTCGTCGTCGGTGATGGGTTTCACTCCCGCCGTCATCGGCTTGAGTGAGCGTATGGAATCTGGAATGTCCGCGGCCGCGGCGAGACCGGCTCCGGCGAGTGTAGTAAGAAAATGGCGGCGTCTCATACGATGTTCCGGATTACGAACCACACGTTCGCGGGCCGTTCTGCGAGTCGTCTCATAAACCATGGATACCAATAATTGCCGTACGCCACCAACACGGTCGAACGCCAGCCCTGGTGGGCCAGCCGAAGTTGCTCGTCGCGCTGAATCCCGAATAGCATTTGAAACTCGAAGGCGTCTTTGTCTAATCCGCGCGAGGCAGCGAGTTGCTGAATACGGCGAATGAGGGTGAGGTCGTGAGTTGCGATGGCGGCCCTCAATCCAGACTCTTGAGCGGGCTTGTCCAGCATCGCACTCGCCAGCCGGAAATAGTTTTCATCGACATCTTTCTTTCTTGGAAACGCTATATCAGGCGGCTCGCGATAGGCTCCCTTCACCAGACGGATGGCTGGGCCGAGCGGGAGAAGGCTCTCCAGATCGTTGGCTGTTCGATACAGGTACGCCTGCAAACATACGCCGACGTTCGGGTACCGGCTGCGAGCCCGCCGGAAGGCATCCAGCGTCGCATCCACATAGTTGCTGGCTTCCATGTCGATCCAAACGGTACTATCCGCGCCGGCGCACTGGACGATTCTGTCCAGATTTGCTGAGCAGAGCTCTGGATCGAGATCCAATCCCAACTGTGTCAACTTCACGGAGACTTCCGTCGGTAATCCGAGAATCCGAATGCGACTCAAAACGTCGACGTAGTCCTCTGCGACTCGACGAGCTTCAGTGCTATCGGTGACGTTTTCACCGAGTTGAGTAAAGACGGTCGCGATGCCCTGCTCGCGTAAGGTGCGTGCCGCGCCCAGCGCGTCATCAACGGTTTCTCCCGGCATGAAACGCGCCACGCCGCGCCGGACAAACGGCAATCGTGGTGCGCGCTCGCGCAGCCACTGGCTTTGAGAACCCGCCAGCAATACACTTCGTAGAACGCCCATGCTTTCTGTACTATCTCAGAACACGAACCGAACACGGAATTGCACCTGCCGGGCGACGCTTGTCGTTACCGTTGCCCGGCCGAAACTTGTCGACGAAATATTGATCGGATTCACTCCGAAGGTTCCACCGGTCGGCACTTGGAATATGGGATGGTTGAACGCATTGAGCATCTCGGCGCGAATTTCCATCCGCAACCTCTCACCGATGACCGGCGTTGCCTTGGCGATCGACAAATCGGTGCCCACATAATGCGGTCCATAGAGATAGAGGAAGCTACCGAATTGTCCGGGCGTGCCCGGTAGCGCTAGAACATTGGTGCTGGCTCGTCCGTCGGCCCCCACCAGTTTGGGATCGATGTAGTACACGTTGGGATTTCCAGGCGGCGTAAATACCCCGACGGAGCTCTGAAGCTGATCGCCTGTGACCAGCGGAATTACGCCGGAGTCCTGCTGGTTGACGGTCAGGCGCCCGCTACTCAGCTTGAAGGGAAGGCCGGTCTGCAGCCGGAAGATTCCGCCCAGCGTCCATCCGCCGGCAATGCCGTCAAGAACACGATTGCTGATCGGAAGCAGGCGGCCCCGGCCGACCGGAAGTTCGTAAGTGCCAAACATCTGCACAACGTGTCGAATGTCAAAGGGAGAAGGTCCACGGTCCAGTCTGCGATCGCGGAGCGTGGTGAAGTTGCCGGTTCCGTCCACGTTCTTGTTGTATCGATCCGTTTCCGCGTGCGACCAGGCGTAGTTGGCATTAAATGTCACGCCATGCGAGAAGCGTTGCCGGAATTCGAACTGAAGACCGTTGTAGTTGGAGAACGAATTCGCGCTGAGCAGATTGGCCGTGCCGATGTACGGGTTGATCTGAAACATGTTGATCGGATATGGGCCGGGAGTGGTGCGATTGCAAGGACCGAAGCCGCTGCCTACCAGATTGCAGAATTAGGACGAATTCTGCGCCAGACTTTGCGCCAGTGATCCGGCTTGACCGGTTTGCAGCAGACTGATGAAGTTGGTGCTGCCAAATCCCTGCGCCGCCGACAGTCCTGTGAAGGCTGTGTCGAAGATCGGTGTGGCTACCTGACCGGGGAGATTGTTATTGGCGAATCCGGTGCGGCCGTTCGCCGTGTTGATCGCCAGATTATTCTGCGCGGCCTTAAATTGATTGAGGAACCCGTTCTCGAATACGTTCACCTCGTTGACATTGTAGGTGTGCCACAAGCCGAGCCCGTGATTTCCCGCATAACGGATCTCGACAACTGTCCCTTCGCGCAGCTCGCGCTGTATGCTGGCCGACCAGGTTTGCACGTAGGGGGCTTTCAAGTTCGGATCGATGGTGGCAACCGTTTGATTCGCAAAAGCGAAATTCGCGAGCGGCAACGGGAAACTGAAGCTGGATGGGAAGAAGCGTGGATTCGGCAGCGGATCGCTTACGCTCAACGAGCCGGGCGTGAAGTCGACACCCGGAGTAATCGTGGCATTCTGTCGAAGACCGGGATTGTTGCCGGCCTCATCGGTGAAGTTCAGCAGACCTTCGGAATAGTAGTTGATCGAGTATCCGGCCCTGAACACCGTCTTGTGATCGCCGAACAATGAACCCAAAACGCCATTCTTGAAACTTGGATTCCAGGCCAGGCCGAGGTGCGGCGCCGGATTGATGTAGTCGGAATTGTAAGCCGTGGACCGCTGATAGATGCTGGGAGTTCCAGGACCGAGCAACGTTCCCGGACTGAAGAGATTGGGCGTGACCTGATTCGTGCCGGGCAAGGCTCCCGATGGCCCGAACAGATCAATGACGTTGGGACTGGTGTATATGCCGTTGGTATTCTCGTTGTCGCCCTGGAAATCCCAACGCAAGCCGTAGTTCAACGTCAGGTTACGATTGACGCGCCATGAGTCCGCAAAATACAGACCGAACGACGCCATCGCCTCCCGGATCACCACGGGCTGAAAGTCGGCGTACTGATGCGTCTTTTCGTCCACATTCCGCACTTTGGTCGCTTGCGAAACTCGTCCCGTGAGCAACGCATAGAGATTCATCGCGTCCGTGAGACTGGTTTGTGGAATGTTGGGAAGCGCTGTGGAATTGAAAATTGCCGAGGCCGGATCGGCGGGTACAATCCCGAAAGTGTAGCGCGGAATTCCCGCGTCGCCTAAAGTGGCTTGATGGATGGTCGTGCGGATCATGTTGCCGCCGAAACTGTAGGAGTGCGACCCATGCTGCCAGTGGACGTTGTCGAACACGTTGTAAACGGGGTTGTTGCGAGGCTGCAGCGTATTGCCTTGATTGAGGCCGTTTCTTTCCTCGAGTCCGCTGGGAAGAATGAGCGGGGCCACACTGAGCGGGAAGTTCAGCAGGCGCGGCTGGAACATGCTGATGTCAAAGCCGACCGAGAACGTCTCCTGATTGCTTTGAATGCCGAAGCTGGCTTCGTTGACGATGTTCGGCTTG
>JBGPSX010000012.1:0-19288 GCA_041490325.1 Bryobacteraceae bacterium
AACGTGATCAAGCGAATGTGCCCACGCGCCGCGTCCTGGAAACGTTTGAACTCGTCGAGATCCGGTGGTCTGGTCCAACGCGCGGGGTGCGCGCCGCGCGGTCCATCTTCGGGCGAGATGTAGGGACCCTCAACATGAAACGCTTCCATGGCCGCGCCTTCCGGAATGTTCTCTTTGGCCGCGGCGAGATTGCGGAGCGCCCCGAGCATATCTTCGGGTGAGCCGGTAATCACGGTGGGATAAAAGCGCGTCACGCCGGTTCCGAACATCACGCGAATTGAGCGCGCGATTTCAGCGTGGCCGGCGGTAGGCGAATTGTAATCTACGCCCGCGAAGCCATTCACCTGGATGTCGATCCAGCCGGGCGCCATGAACGGAAGCCCTGAAGGCGCCGCCAGCAGAGGGTCCACTCCGGTGATCAGATCACCGAAAGTGACTTCCATGGGCGCGCCGGATGCAGGATCAATGCCACTACATTTCATGAGGTCTCCGGTTTATTCACAAGTTTCCCACAGGTTGCAGCGGGTAATCGTAACAACCCAAACAGGGAAAAAACTTGTTGAAAACGCATGTACTAAGTACAAATAGGGCTGGTGCTGCAGCGCAACCCTTGTTACAACAGAATGCATGATCCCCTGCGAGTGCGGTTCTGCCGGTTAATCTCGGGGGAGGTGGCCGTCGGACCCGCACTTGCGGATCTAACTTCCGCAACGTCCAAATCGTTTCCGGAAAGATATGGGCCCGTGACCTTAAACAGTCACGGGTTCATTTTTTGTAACTGGCGTCAACCAGCCGAAGCGGTCGGCTGCGGTTCCATTCACAATTCCGAAAAACGCCTTCTGAAGTTGCTCGGTGATGGGGCCGCGCGCGCCGTTACCGATAGTGATGCGATCCACCGAACGAATAGGCGTGATCTCAGCCGCCGTACCCGAGAAGAAGACTTCGTCGGCGATGTACAGCATTTCGCGCGGAACCAATGTCTCGGCCACCGGAATGCCGAGTGACTCGGCCAGCTGAATCACTGAATCGCGGGTGATGCCGGGCAGCACTGAGGCTCCCAGCGGCGGCGTCAGGATCTTGCCGTCACGAATGACGAAGATATTCTCGCCGGATCCCTCGCTGACGTAGCCGGCTTCATCCAGGGCAATGCCTTCGGCGTAGCCGTTGATGTGCGCTTCCATGCGGATGAGCTGCGAGTTCATATAATTCGCGCCGGCCTTGGCGAGCGCGGGCAGCGTGTTTGGCGCCAGGCGCGTCCAACTGGAGACGCACACGTCCACTCCGTTGGAGAGCGCTTCTTCTCCGAGATACTTGCCCCATTCCCAGCAAGCGATATAAACCTCGGTCGGATTGTTCGCGGGCAGCACGCCGACATCGCCGTAACCGCGCAGCGCGATGGGGCGGAAGTAGCACGACTGCATTTTGTTCACGCGCACCAGTTCGGTCATGGCGTCGGCCATTTGATCGATGGCGTACGGGAGTTCGATACGATAGATCTTGGCGGAGTCGAGCAGGCGGCGCAGATGTTCGCGCACGCGGAAGATGGCCGGTCCCGAAGATGTGGCATAGCAGCGGACGCCTTCAAATACTGAGCTTCCATAGTTGGTGACATGCGAGAGCACGTGAATTTTGGCGTCATCCCAGGGGATCAAACGTCCGTTGTGCCAGATCTTTTCGGTGGGCTTGAGCATACCGTGATTATAACGTCGTGAACGGTTTCAAGAACAGAGGACAGAAGCGGTTGCGCGCGATCGGTACAGTCTGCGGGCTGGCGCTCATGGCTTCATCGAATGGCTGGGCGCAGCTCAAAACCATGCGCCCCGGCTGGAACCTTTTCTCGGTCCAACAGGATGTGCAGATCGGCCGCGAAGCCGCTAACGAGCTGAGCCGGCAGGTTCCGATCGTGCACAATCGCGAGCTGGATGATTACTTGAACGCCATTCTTCGCAAGCTCGCGCAATCCAGCTATGCCAGGACGCTCAATCGAGACGGGTCGCGGAGTCCCATGTTTCCGTTCACGATTCATGCCGTCTACGACAAGAACATCAATGCCTTCTCGCTGCCTGGTGGCCCTATTTTTGTCAATACGGCGGTAATCGACGTCGCGGAGAACGAAGCGCAACTAGCGGGCGTGATCGCGCACGAGATGTCGCATATCGTGTTGCGGCATTCGACCAACCAGGCGTCCAAGCGAAATCTGGTCGCGCTCCCGGCCATGCTGGCGGGCGCCTTGGCCGGCCGCAGCCTGTTGGGACAATTGGCGCAGATCGGCATTGGATTCAGCGCCAACTCGGTGCTCTTGAAGTTTTCGCGCACCGACGAGGCGGAGGCAGATTATAACGGCGCCCAGATGCTGGCCGATGCCAGATACAATCCGCTGGAGCTGGCGCGGTTTTTCGAAATTCTGGAAGCCAAGACCCGCAGCGATCGCATGCCCCAGTTCCTTTCCGATCATCCTAACCCCGGCAATCGGGTGGCCGCCGTGAGCGAGGAGATCCGGCAGTTGCCCCGGCGCGACTATGTCGAAGAGCAGACCGGCTTGTTTGCGCGCACGCAGGGATTGGTGCGGCATTTGCCAAATGCCGGGCGTTCGCGTGCAGCGGAGGCAGGTGGCGGCAGGCTCCCGCTCCCAACGAATGCGCGGCCGAGCAACCGGCTGCGGCTGTTTCGGGGTGAGGCGTTCTCGCTCTCTTATCCGGAGAACTGGCAGTTTTTTTCGGAGCTGAGAGCCAACTCGGCGACGATTGCGCCGCCCGAGGGCGTGGTGCGGGGGGCCAACGGCCAGACGCTGGTCAGCTACGGGTTGGAGTTGAGTTACTTTTCTGCGGAATCCGGGCCAGCAGAACTGGAACGGGATACGCAAGCTCTCATTAGCCGGCTTAAGCAATCCACTGCTGACCTTCGGATCGTGCGCGACGGACGCAGAATTCTGGTTGCGGATCAACCGGCTTTACTGACCACTCTCAATTCGCAATCGCCCTATCGTGGCGAGCAGGAGGTAGACGCGCTGGTTACGGTGGTTCGGCCCGAGGGATTGTTCTACATGATCTTCATCGCGCCCGAAAGTGAATTCGGCGCGATTCAGAGTACGTTCGAGGACGTGCTGCGGTCGGTGCGATTCCGCTAACTCATCGTGAAGCTCACCGCTCTGACAGCCGAACGATTCGCGAATCTCGCGCTGGACTGTGTTCATCGCGAATATCCGAACAAGGTCGGACACCATATTCTGAACTCGGATCGCGATGTCCGGCCGCCTCGCGAGCTGACGCCGGCGTTTTACGGATGCTTTGACTGGCATTCGGCCGTGCACGGGCATTGGTTGCTGGCAAGATTGGCCCGATTGTTTCCGGATGCCTCGTTTGCTGTGCGGGCGAGGACGGCGCTTTCGAAGAGCCTTACGCCGGATAATCTTCGGCGGGAAACCGAGTACATGGACGGTGAGGGGCGATCGAGCTTCGAACGTCCCTATGGGCTGGCCTGGTTGCTTCAACTGGCGGCGGAGCTGAATGGGTGGGACGATTCGGACGCGCGGGTCTGGGCGAGCGCGCTGAATCCGCTAGTCGGCGTCGCGGTGAAGCACGTGTCGGTGTGGTTGCCAAAGCTTTCGCATCCGGTTCGAACTGGGGACCATAGCCAGAGCGCTTTCAGTCTCGGCCTCATGCTGGATTACGCGCGTGCGACGGGGCGCGATGATTTCCAAGAGCTGATCGAGTCCAAGGTTCGACGGTTTTATCTTGGCGATCGCAACGGCCCGATTGCTTATGAGCCTTCGGGTGAGGACTTTGTGTCGCCTTGTCTGGCGGAGGCCGATGTGATGCGGCGAGTTCTCAGGCCTGGAGAGTTCGCCGGATGGCTAGGAGAATTTCTACCGGATATTCCGCGGGACGGCGCGCGATGGATCCAGCCCGCAAAGACGCCGGATTCCAGCGACCCAAAGCTGGGACACCTGGATGGGCTAAATCTGAGTAGGGCTTGGATGCTGAATGGGATCGTGTCGGCGTTACCGTCGAGTGATCCCCGCGTGGGATCACTGCGCAAAACGGCCGAAGACCACGCCTGCGCGGGGTTGGCATCGGTAACGGGCGAACCCTACGAAGGCGCGCATTGGCTAGCGACGTTCGCGGTCTACCTGCTCACTAGCTAGAAAGCGTACGCCGCCGGGGCATGCGAAGATGGTACTAGCTTGGCTGTAAAAGTTCAGGTCCCGAAGAAGGCTCGGGCGGCGCGGTTCGCTTTGGGCCCCGTCGGGAAAATCATCCTCGCGATTGCTGTTCTGTGCGCCATCGCCGGTATCTCAACCTTCACCTTTTATTACGTCAAGTACGCGCGCCTCATCGAAAAGAAGCTGGCGGCCGGACCGTATGCGAACACATCCATGCTGTTCGCCTCCCCGCGGACCATTGCTGTCGGGGACGTGGCGGGCCCACAGGAGGTCGCCAACGACCTGCGGCGCAGCGGTTATAACGAATCGCGCAACAACCGGATGGGCTATTACGCCTTAAAGCTGGATGAAATCGATATCTATCCCGGCCCGGATTCCTACTTCAAACGCGATGAAGGCGTCATCAAGTTTGCCGGCGGAAAAGTTTCGAAGATCATTTCTCTAGCGGACAATACCGAGCGCACCGAATACACTCTGGAACCAGAGCTGATCTCGAATCTATTCGACAAGAATCGCGAGAAGCGGCGGCTCATCAAGTACGAGGACATTCCGCCGGTGCTGGTGCATGCCGTGGTTTCGGCCGAGGACAAGCGGTTCTTCCAGCATTCGGGGTTCGATCCGATCCGCATCATCAAGTCGGCGTACGTCGACATCAAGGCGCGCCAGAACGCGCAAGGAGCTTCCACGCTCAGCATGCAGTTGGCGGGCATGCTGTTCCTGAATCGCAGCGAGCGGACGTGGAAACGGAAGATCCCCGAGGTGCTGATCACCATGCACCTGGAGCAGAAGCTCAAGAAGGAACAGATCTTCGAATATTACGCCAACCAGGTTCCGCTGGGACAACGGTCGAGCTTCGGAATTCGTGGTTTTGGCGAGGCCGCTGAAGTGTATTTCGGTAAGGACGTGAGCAGGTTGACGCTCCCGGAGGCGGCCACATTGGCGGGCCTGGTCCAGCAGCCGAGCTTCGACAATCCCTACCGCTGGCCGGAGCGCGCCAAACAGCGGCGCAATCTCGTGCTCAAGATGATGCACGAGAACAAGTACATTGGCGACGCTGAGTACGAGAGCGCCATTGCCTCTCCGCTGGTGCTCGGCAAACAGGGTGCGGAATCGTCGGAAGCGCCCTTCTTTGTGGACTTGGTGAATGACACGCTGGTCGACAAATTTCGAGATTACAATTTCCAATCCAATACCTTTCGGGTCTACACGACGCTCGACTTGAACTTGCAGCGTGACGCCGCGGCGGCAGTTCGAATCGGCATGGAGGAGGCGGATGGCCGCATCAAGAACCGGAAGAAAAAGGATCCGAAGTATCCGGATCCGCAGTGTGCGCTCATCGCGCTCGATCCGCAAACCGGCGAGGTCAAGGCGCTCATCGGCGGGCGGAATTATGGAACCAGCCAGCTAAACCGTGCCCTGGCCAAGCGGCAACCGGGATCGTCATTCAAGCCCTTCGTGTATGCGGCGGCACTGAACACCGGGCTGTCAGGCGGCAATCTGTTGTTGACGCCGGCGACTATGATCCAGGACGAGCCCACCACGTTTTGGTTCGACGGAAAGCCGTACGAGCCGAGCAATTTCGAACACAAGTTTTATGGCGCCGTGTCCATGCGGGACGCCCTGGCTCATTCGCTCAACATCGCAACCGTCAAACTGGCTGAGCAAACCGGCTACCCCGCTGTTGTGGACGTGGCGCGGCGCGCCGGACTCAACATGGACATTCAACCCACGCCGGCCGTGGCGTTGGGCGCATACGAAGTGACGCCACTCGAAATCGCCGGCGGATACACGGTGTTTGCGAACGGCGGCGTGTACTCGAAGCCGTACTTCCTGGCGGGAATCACCAGCGATCGCGGGTCGCAGATCTTCGAGACGAAGCAGGAGCATCGCACGGTCCTGGATCCTCGCGTGGCGTTCCTGATGGATCAGCTCCTGAGCGAAGTAGTGCGGACCGGAACCGGCGCGGGCATCTGGGGTCGCGGCATCAATTTCCCGGTGGCCGGAAAGACCGGCACGTCGCATGATGGCTGGTTTGCGGGTTTCAGCTCGCGGCTGCTGTGCATCGTGTGGGTGGGCTTTGACGACAATCGAGAGTTGAATCTGGAAGGCGCGAAATCGGCGCTGCCGGTGTGGGCGGAGTTCATGAAGCGCGCCTACACTCACCGCGAATATCGGAACGTGCGGGAATTTCAGGCGCCTGCCGGCGTTGTGAGCGTGCCGATAGACCCCATGTCGGGGCAGCTCGCGACTGCCGCATGTCCCAAGGTTCGAACAGAATATTTCATCGAAGGCACGCAGCCGGTGGAAATGTGCCAACTGCACGGCGGAGGTGCTACGCAGGTGGCCAGTTGGGACACCGCGCCCCAGCGAGCAGTCGAACACGGGTCCCCAGCCGGAGGCCAGAGCGCCGTTCCGCAACAGCGGGCCGCGCAGACCATTCCTCCACCGGTCACCGACACCGCGCCGCGCCCACAGGAGCCACCCAAGCACAAGGGCTTCTTCGAGCGGTTACGCGGAATCTTCCGGTGAGACTTTTTCCAACCTGCTACGCTAGGTACTAATAGTTTGGTCTGATGTAGCCGATGTTTCTAAGGGAGGCCGACCATGGTTTCCAGACTCTGGTTTCTTGCTTTTAGCTTCGCGACGGCCCAGGTTCTTCCTGCCGCCCCTCAACAACCCGCACAGCAGCAGGCCGCTTTACGGGATGAATCCCGATCCGGCCAAAATACGCCGACGCAGCCGCCCAAGCCAGCCACGCTAGTAACGCCGGAAATGCGCGGCGATATTTTCATGGCGCGAAAAATGTACCGGGAGGCGGCGGAGGCCTACAAAGAAGGCCCGAAGTCCGCCGTGATGTTGAACAAGATCGGCATTTCCTATCATCAGATGGTGGAGCTTGGATCGGCGGAGAAATACTATCGGATGGCGATCAAAACCAATCCGGATTATTCAGAGGCCATCAATAATCTGGGCACCATCTACTATGCCCGCAAGAGCTACCGGCGAGCGGTCAGCGAGTACAAGAAGGCGCTGCGCATCAATCCCAAATCCGCATCGATCTGGAGCAATCTAGGAACCGGGTATTTCGGACGGAAAGATTACAAGCATGCCGCGGAAGCCTGGCAGGAGGCCCTGAGACTGGATCCGGAAGTCTTCGAGACACGCAGCTCGCAAGGCGTACTGCTGCAGGAACGCAGCGTGGATGAGCGCGCCAAGTTCCACTATTTTCTGGCGCAGAGTTATGCCAAGGCGGGCATGACCGAGCGAGCGCTCTTGTATATCCGCAAGGCGCTGGAAGAAGGCTTCAAGGAACGGAACAAGATCTCCGAGGATCCAGCCTTTGCCGCACTGAAGGACTTACCGGAGTTCAAGCAGTTGCTCGCGATGGAACATCGTGTTCTGTAGGATTTCGCGCGCACTAGCTCTCACCACACTCCTATTGACAGGCGGCGTTTCTTGCGCGCGGCGCGACACCGGCATCCCTGAACGTTTGGCCGTAGTCGCATTCGAAAACCTGGGCTCCAGCTCCGCGCTGGACTGGCTGCGCCGGGCATCCGCGGCCGCCATGGTAGCGGACTTGGCGGGCGCCCCGAATCTCTACGTTCAAACGGTGGAGTCGGTAAGTGGCGCCTACGCGATCCAGGCATCGCAATTGTTGCAAGGATATTTCTTCGAGCAGAATGGCCGGCTGGAAATCCGGGCTGCCGTCGAGGATGTTCGCAGGCGAAGGATCGTCGAGAATTTTGAAGCCAGTGGACCAATTTCGGACGGCGTATTGCCGTTGTTCAATCAGCTTGCACGGCGCCTGAATCCACAAGCGCGATCGCTCGAGACCCACAACCCCGAAGCATTTCGAGCGTACGGCGAAGCACTGAGCGCGCTGGATCGGAACGCGGCCCTGAAAAGTTTGGAATCGGCCACTGTAGCAGACCCGAAGTTCGTTCCAGCCTACATTGCCCGAGTGCGTGTTTTGCTGGCAGCGGGCGAACGCGATCAGGCGTTGAAGGTGGTCCAAACAGCGCTCGACACAAAGCCCGTCTCGATCGAAAAGGCCGAGCTGGAGTATCTGGCTGCTTCCGCGACGGGAAAAATCGATGAACGAGAAAAGACGCTGCAAGCTCTGGCGCGGCTGACGCCGGCGGACTCGAAGATTTTCCGCGAACTTGCACAAATGGCAATCGCTCAGCGCAAGTTCCAGGAAGCGGTCCGGACATACGAAACGGCGACGGATCTGAATCCCGGCGAAGCCGCAACTTGGAACGAACTGGGTTACGCCCTGGCCTATAACCAGGACCTCTCGGGTGCACGGCGGGCGCTGGAACGCTATCAAGGATTGCTATACGGCGTCGAGGTCAACCCGCTCGACTCGCTCGGTGAGGTTAGCTTTTTCCTCGGCGATTTTCCGGAGGCCGCAAAATATTTCGTCGAAGCGGACCAAAGGAATCGCGCGGAGTTCGGCGGCGGCGAATTGGTGAAGGCCGCGCAAGCTAAGCTCCTGGCGGGCGACTTGAAAGAAGCGGACGTGCTATTTCAGAGATACATACAGACTCAACGGTCGCAGCGCGGCGCTGCCGGATACCAAATGGCACAGTGGGGGTTTCTCACGGGCCGGCGCAAAGCCGCGATCTCAGCGCTAGAGAAATTGATTCCTACGTTGGATGCCGATTCTCAATCGTTAGCCCTGTCGCAGCTTTCGCTATGGAACGCCGAGATGGGCGATTCCAAGACTGCCGCGGGCCTGGCAACACAGGCCTGGGAGCGCGCGGCTGGTCCACGAACCAAGAATCTGAGCGCTCTGTGCCGAATCATTGCCAATCCTCCGGCTGCCAGCACGCGATCACGCACGGTGGATGCCTATGCGCTTCTGTTCGGCCGGAAATATCAGGAAGCCCTGCCGCTGCTGGATGCGATCTATCGGGAGACGAATCCTGCGCAGGATGGACAGATTCGTACGTTGCTCGCCTGGGCGCTGGTGAAATCGGGGCAGACGGCCAAGGCGAAAGACCTGGTCCGGATTTATCCCATCCCGCTGTCGTCCGGTGAAGCGACGCTTGCCTCTTTGATCTTTCCTCGCTATCTCTTCGTGCGTGCAATGGTGTTGCAGGACGAGGGAAAACGGGCAGAGGCTAAAAAGAGTTTCCAGCTATTTCTGAAGTACGCAGGTGATACGCCCGACATGTTTGGCGACAAGGCTGAGGCTCAACAAAGGGTTGCCGCGCTGTAGAGGAAAGATGGCGCGGTTATCGTGCGGCGCGCTTGGTTTCCCACGGCTTATGAGAATCGCCTTCGTCGCGGTGCTCCACACGGTCGTATAGATGCAGATCTGAAGTGGTTCCCAGGCCCTGATTGTAGAGGCTCGGAAGGCCGAGTCCTTCTTTGAGATCTTCTTCGAAGGCGTGCAGGGACTTGAGCTGCGCCGCCTGTGCGGGTACGCGCTGACCCGTTGGAATTTTCCAGAACATCTGATAGCCGCCGTTGACCAGGGCCCCGATCTCGCCGCCGATCAGGAGACCCGCTTTATTCACGTGCGGGCCCTGGCCGGGACGGTCTTCGACGATGGCGCCGATGCCGTCGCGGTGGACGCGGGCGCGGCGGGAGTCTAGAGAATCGACGGTCAGTCCGAATTGTTTTAGACCTTGGATGCGTTCGGTGAAACTTGGGTCGTGTGGCGTGGGGCGGCGGAAGAACATGGTCAATTCCATCATGACAGAACCTTCCGGGCGTTCGCATGGGTGCGAACGCGGCACGCAGAAGTGACGGTGCGCTACGGAGTAAACCTGGGGCCGACGCCTAGCTTTCGGCCTAGGCGTAGCCAGCGGCCTTCGGACGCTTGGCGGATCTGGCTGGCCAGTTGTTCGGCGCGGCGCCGTTCGCGCCAAACGGAATCTCTCGTTTCGCACAATTCGTTGATTAGTTGAGTGGCTGCGCACCGGTCGAGAGCGAACGGAGCCTTTCGGGCTATCAAGGGTTGCGAGACGTCGTGGTCGAAGAAGACTCCGATCTCAGGGATGTTCTGCGTGAGGAAATGAATTTCCTGAAAGCCGGCGGCGAGGAGCTTGGCCTGCAGAGCGGTCATGCCGAACTCGCGCATTTCGAGCGTCGCGCCGCTTCCGCCATGGAAGATCAAGTCGTCGCGGATCTCGAGCGTGCCATCGCGCCGGCGGTTGATCAGGACGCTGGAGTCGCCCAGCGGGACGATGCGGTATTCGTGTAAATCGCGAAAGTGCTCGCGCATATCGTCGCTGGGATTGCAGTAGATCGTTACTCCGAGGAAGCCGTTCGGTTTCAGGACTGCGCAAGCTTCCTCCAGAGCGCGTTCGATGGGCGGCGAAATGTGTTCCAACACGTCGCCCATCAGAATGAAATCGTATGCGCCTGCCAGATTCAGGTGTGTCTCGGTGAGGTCGAAGCGCGGTTCTCGATCGTAGTAGGTGTTGGTGTAATCGAGTTTCGCTTCCAGAGGCGCTGCGTAACAATCTTTGTCGCTTAAACCCAGTCCCCGAATCGCCTTGAGCTTCGGGAATTCCGGCAGGATGAGATCCCTGCCGAAAAGTTCGAGCGACAGCAGGTGTACCAGAGCGCGCAAGCGAACATTCGATCCGCAGGCGCACGTGGCTGGCTCGGTGGCGAACGCTTCCACGTTGTTCGAAGCGCCGCAGATATTGCACGTGAAGGAAACCACTCTGCATTATGTTTGCACAGCTCTTGGCTGGATACTGCACGGGCACGCGGACTATAATTGCCAAGTGCCTTTTCTCTTGTCGCTGGACGAAGGAACAACGAGCGCTCGCGCGGCGCTCTACGATGAACAGGGCCGTCGCGAGGCCATGGAATCCACTCCCATCGAATGTCTCTATCCGAAACCGGGATGGGTGGAGCAAGACGCCGACGAAATCTGGAAGTCGCAGTTGGATGCGGCGCGCCGGACCGTGGCGAAGACGCGTGGAGGAGTGCGGGCCATTGTGGGATTGGGCATCACCAATCAACGCGAGACAACCATCGTTTGGGAGCGGAAGACCGGGAAGCCGGTTGGTCCGGCCATCGTGTGGCAGTGCCGCCGGACCGCTGCGTTCTGCGCCGAGCTGGCGTCTTATCCGATAGCTGCGACCATCACCCAGAAAACAGGTTTGGTGATTGACGCATATTTTTCCGGAAGCAAGATCCAGTGGATTCTAACGCACGTTCCCGATGCGCGTCGAAAAGCTCTGGATGGCGAACTGCTCTTCGGGACCGTTGACACGTGGCTGATCTGGAAGCTGACCAATGGGACCGTGCATGTCACCGATTGCTCGAACGCTTCGCGAACGATGCTGATGGATCTGAGCACAGGGGAGTGGGATTCCGAGCTGCTGGAAACATTCGGCGTGCCTCGATCTATGCTGCCACGAATCGTTTCGTCGAGCCAGGTGGTTGGAGTGGCGGTTGCGGAACATTTGGGAGCGGAGATTCCGATCGCTGGCATCGCGGGCGATCAACAGGCCGCCCTGTTCGGGCAAGCGTGCTTCCGGCCCGGCCTTTCCAAAAACACGTACGGCACTGGATGTTTTGCCCTGATGCACACGGGCTCGCACCAGCCGGTTTCGCAAAACAAGTTGTTAGCAACTCGCGCCGCATCAACCGATGGGCCACAGTTTGCGATCGAGGGGAGCATCTTCATCGCCGGGGCTGCCGTGCAGTGGCTGCGTGACAAGCTGGGGATTATTCGAACTTCCGCCGAGAGCGGGGAATTGGCGCAAACGGTTGAGAACACCGGCGGTGTTTATTTTGTCCCGGCATTCGTGGGACTGGGAGCGCCGCATTGGGATTCAAACGCTCGTGGATTGCTTACGGGCGTGACGGCTGCGACCGGGCGCGCCGAAATCGCCCGAGCCGCGCTGGAAGGCATCGCGTACCAGACGCGTGAATTGGTGGAAGCGATGGAAGCGGACAGCAGTGAGAAACTCAAAGAACTGCGCGTGGATGGTGGCGCGGCTGCCAGCGACTTCCTGATGCAGTTCCAAGCCGATATTCTGGGCAAGAAAATTGTGCGGCCGGCCGATCCGGAAACGACGGCTCTGGGCGCAGCCTATCTGGCAGGGCTTGCAACCGGGTTCTTCAAGGGCCTGACCGAACTGGAACAGTTCTGGCGCGCGGAGAAAACCTACGAGCCTCATATGAAGGCCGATCAACGCGAATCGCTATTCGCCGGCTGGAAGCAGGCTGTGGCGCGCTGTCGTTATCAGGGTTGACATCAGGGTTGACATCAGGGGTGACACCAGGGGTGAGCGCCGATAGGCTCGCGGGCCGGTGGCGAAGGTGTGGGGTCCGGCAGTGTCGGGTACAGGCACGGAGTTTCCGCCTTGACTACTCCTTGATGGATGGGATTTCATCTGGCGGAAATCCGATCCTGTCCCCACGGGCCGCGTTCAGCGCAGGTGCTTCGCCAGGAAGTCGGCCGAGGCTTGATACGCTTCGAGCCAACGTTTTTCGGTCAGGAAGCCGTGGATCTCGTCGGGGAAGATCAGTTCCTCGAATTCAACTTTCTGCTTGCGCAGCGCTTCAACCAGCATCACGGTCTGATGGAACTGCACGTTACGGTCGTCATCGCCATGGATCAGCAGGACGGGTGAACGCCAGGTGCTGATGGAAGCCATGGGCGAGGATTCGAAAGCCAGTCGCGTGGCCGCATCGTCGCGAGCGGGATCTGGCCGCAGCGTGGACCAGTCATGCACGCCGTGAAAATCGACGCCGACGGCAAACAGATCGGAGGAGCGGGCGAGTCCCAGCGCCGTGAGATAGCCGCCGTAAGAGCCGCCCCAGAGTCCGATGCGCTTGGGATCGACATCGGCGCGCGTACGCAAATACAAACCGGCGCCGAGCACGTCGTTAAACTCGCTGGCGCCTGTTAGTCCATAGTTGAGGGCTTCGCGGAAGTTCAGACCGTATCCGATGCCGCTGCGATAGTTGACGGACAGCACGACGTAGCCCTGGTTCGCCAAAAACTGATTCATTCCGTATGCGTTGTGATAGTAGTCCATGTAATGCCAGCCCAGCAGCATCTGGCGGCGCGATCCGCCGTGGAAGAAAACCATGGCCGGGTGCTTCTCGCCGGGCGCGCTGTCCGGGGGCATGAATAGCTGGCAATGAATGCGCATTCCGTCGGCGGCGGAGATGATGACCTGCTGCGGAACGACCAGCGAGGCAGCGGGGAACTCAGCGGGAATTGCGTCAGGAGCCAGGTCGCGCAATTCGCCGTTGCCGATCTTGATTGCGGCGCGCGCCGGGTTCTTTGGGTCGGAACGAAGCATGGCGACTGCTTTGCCGTCGCTGGTTTCAATAGGAGACCACTCCAGACCTTCACCTTTCGTGATCGGTGTCAGGTTCTCGCCGAGAACCGAGACGCGCCACAGATGGCGGCGATCGATGTCGTCCTGGTTGGACGAGAATATCACGGTGCGGCCGTCGCTCGATAGCGATACGTGCTCCACTTCGAAGTCCGCGTTGGTATTCAGCGGCGTGGGAGCGTCGCCATGCGTGGAGACCGAATAGAGATGCATGTAGCCCGACCGCTCCCAGGGGAACACAATGCGATCGCCCGCGCCCCAAAACAACTGGTTCTCGGCCACCATGGCATGGAAGGCGCTGCCTGGGCCGTCGGATGCGTGCCAGAGTTCGCGGCCTTTTCCTGTGTCGACGTCGGCGAGACGAACTGACCAGGGTTGGGCCGCGGCGCGGACCGGGCCAAACGGACGGCCGGCGGTCGCGACGCGGTTGAAGGCAATCTGTTTTCCATCGGGAGACCAAACGGGGTTGGAGTCGCGATCGACGCTGGGATCGAGATAGCGCAGGGACTTGGAATCGAAATCGTAAACGCCGACGAACGCGTGGTCGGTCCGATTGCTGATGAAGGCTAAATGGGAGTTGTCAGGCGAGAGACGGAGCTCGCCAGCGAGTCCCTTGGCGTGGATTAACTGAGACGGCTTGGCGTTTTCTTCGACACCCACGGACCAGATTTCGTTCTTTTTCAGGAAAATGATTCGATCACCTTTAGCGGTGATGGCCGGTTCGCTGCCTTCCGCGATTTTGCGCGGCGAGCCGCCTGCGATGGGAATGATCCAGATGTCCTGTTCGACGCCTTGCGGCAAGCTGGCCGGATTGGGATTGTCGCGATGCGTTTCGAAATCGCCGCCGCGGACGAAGATAATGGAGCGGCCATCCGGCGTCCAGGTCACTTGAGCGATCTCCTGGCCGTCATCATCGCGATAGTTGGTGAGGCGGCGGCCTTGGTAGCCGGGCGCTTCGGCGACCCAGATATTGCGCGCGCCTTTTTGGCTGAGAACCCATGCGACGGCGCCGCCTTTGGGGGCGGTGGTGAGATCGGTGGGGAAGGGAGCGCTCATGATCTGCTCAAGATTGAAACGTTTAACCGAGGCTGAGTAGGAAAGCGTGGACGCAAGCAGGAAGATCAGTGGAATCCGGTGGGTCATGCTAATTGTTATACACTGAAACGCAGATTTGGAGGGTTGTTTTTTGATGTCGAGCTACGCAAAAGGGCCGGACGCGCCGTTGATCGAGTCGACGATCTGGGACGTTTTTCAGAAGACGGCTAGCCGGTTGGCCGGCAATGACGCTTTGATCGTGCGTCACCAGGGCGCAAAGCTCACGTTTGCTCAGCTTGCCGCGGAAGCCGAACGGACGGCGCGGGGTCTGGCAGGTTTGGGATTGCGAGCGAATGACAGAGTTGGCCTATGGTCAACCAACTGCCTCGAGTGGATTCTGCTGCATCTGGCATGCGCCCGGATCGGAGCAGTGCTGGTGAACGTCAATCCGGCTTATCGAGCCTATGAGCTGGCATTTGTGTTGCGCAAGTCGGGGATGAGGGCGCTGTTTCTGTGGGAGAAAGACAATCGCTCGGACTATCGATTGATTCTCGAGGAGGCCAGGAAAAGTGAGGAGCTGCCGCTCCAGCACGTCGTGTATTTTGGGACCGATTCGTGGCGGCAGATGCTGGCGAATGGTGTCGACATGCCAGCGGAGCGCGTGCAACCTGAAGATGTGACCAACATTCAGTACACATCGGGGACCACTGGCTCGCCCAAAGGCGTGCTGCTGACGCATCGTAATCTGCTGAATAACGCCGTGGTCATTGGGTCGGGAATGAAGATCACGGACAAGGACAAGATCTGCGCTCCGGTGCCGCTGTATCACTGCTTCGGATGCGTCGGCGGAACGCTAGTTTCTGTGGTGACGGGCGCGACGCTGATTCTGCCCGCGCCGACATTCGATGCGCTGGCTACCTTGCAGGCGATCCAGGAATCGCACGCCACGACGATTTACGGAGTGCCGACGATGTTCATCGCGGAGTTGGAGCATCCGGAATTTCGTAAGTTCGACTTAGGCTCGCTGCGGACTGGCGTCATGGCCGGCGCGCCGTGTCCGATTGAGGTGATGAAGCGCGTGGTGAACGAGATGCATGCGCCGGAGATGACGATCATGTATGGGCAGACCGAGAGTTCTCCGGTGATCACGATGTCGTGCGTTGACGATAGTTTGGAACTTCGAGTGTCGACGGTGGGCCGGACTTGCCAGAACACTGAAGTAAAAGTTGTATCGCAAACTACCGGCGAGACGGTTCCGATTGGCGAGCAGGGTGAGCTTTGTGCGCGCGGATATCTGGTCATGAAGGGCTACGATCAGGAGCCGGAGGCAACCAAACGCGCAGTCGATGCGGAAGGCTGGCTGCATACCGGCGACCTGGCGACGATGCGCGAGGATGGGTGCTTCCGTGTGACGGGGCGCGCGAAGGACATGATCATTCGAGGCGGTGAGAACATTTATCCACGCGAGGTGGAGGAGTTTTTGTATACGCATCCTAAGGTGGCCGACGTGCAGGTGGTGGGTCTGCCCGACGTGAAGCTGGGCGAGACCGTGGCGGCGTGGATCCGGTTGAAGGAATCGGCGACAGAGGATGAGATCCGGGAGTTCTGTAAGGGAAAGATCGCGCATTTCAAAATCCCGCAATACATTCGGTTCGTGGATGCGTTTCCGATGACCGTGACGGGGAAGATTCAGAAATATCGCATGCGCGAGGTGGAGATCAAAGAGCGTGGCCTCGAGGCTGCCTCGCAAATTGTTACGGCGTGACGCGTTTCAGGCCACTGGGGTGCGCTAGAATCGACTTACCTGCTTGGCATGAAGCGATTCTGGTGGTTGTCCGGCCTTTGTCTGGCTCTCGCGCAAACTCCTGCCTCTGTTGAAGAACGCCTGTGGCAGCACCGTAATCTCGGCAAGGCGTTTTACGAAAATCCCACGACGCAAGTACAAGCCGTGGAGGAGTTTCGACAGGCTCTCGCCATGGCTCCGACGTCAGCACGGGAGCGGCTGAACTACGGACTGGCGCTGCTGCGCGCCGGCAAGACACAACCAGGCGTCGCGGAACTCGAGAAGGTGCAAAAGCAAGACCCGTCGCTGCCGCATACCTGGTTCAATCTCGGCATTGTCTTCCGCAAGAGCGGCGAGTTTGAGCGTGCGATCCCGCAATTCGAAAAGATGATTTCGCTGGCGCCCGACGAGCCGGTGTCGCACTATAACCTGGGCGTGCTTTACAAACAGCTCGGCCGGCTGGATGACGCGCAGAAGCAATTTGAGATTGCGGAGAAGCTGGATCCGGTGTTCGAAGCGCCGCATTTTCAACTCTTCGGCGTGTATCGGCAAGCTGGCCACCGCGACGAGGCTGCGCGGGAGCTGGAGATTTTTCAAAGGCTGAAAAAGGAACACGAGGGGGCTGCGATTCCACAGGATCCGGAGTGGAGCAATTACGCCGAGGTCTATGATCCGATCGACATGAAGGCGGGAACCGGAAAGTCTGAGTGGGCGCGTGTGCCGCTGCCGGCCGGTATGGACGGGCAGTTGTTGCTGGACGCGGACGGCGACGGAAAGGCCGAGGTGCTTCGGTGGAACAAGGACGGGCTGGTTCTTCTGCGGGGCAGGGAAGTCGTGAAGAACACGGGACTCGAGGACCTGAAGGGGATTGTTGACGTTGCGGCCGGGGATTTTGACAACGATGGGCTCGGGGATTTGTGCATTCTCACTGACAGCGGACCTACGCTGTATCGAAATATTAAGGGACGATTTGCTCGAGTTGCCGTGAGTCTGCCGTCCGGACCCTTCGTCAAGGCCATCTGGCTTGACTATGATCACGATTACGACTTGGATTTGATTTTGTTGGGCGAGAAGTCCGCGTTGTTCCGGAATCAGGGGACGGCAGGGTTTGCCGATCATACGCGCGACTTCCCGTTCGCCGCTGGGCATCCGGTGGATGCGGTGTCTTCCCGATGGATGGCGGATAGCAAGGCGTTTGATCTGGTGGTCAGTTACGCGGATCACACCGGGGTGCTGTATGCAGACCGATTGACAGGAAAGTATGAAGCGGTTTCGCTCCCAGAGTTGCCGGCCGGAGCGAAGTGGCTGGATGCGCGGGACGTCAATAACGATAGCTGGCTGGATGTTGTGACGTCGGCAGGGACTCTAGTGAACCATCAGGGAAAGTTCACGCGCGTTGCCCAGCCTGTTGGGAGTGGTGCGTTACCGGCGGATACTCCGGCAGCGAACTCAAAATTCCTTCGCGTCACGCTCAATGGCATCAAGAATCTGAAGCTGGCCTACGATGCCGAGGTAGAGGTCAAGGCGGGCGTGTGGTATCGGAAGGAAGTTTATCGCGGTATTCCGTTGTTGTTTGATCTCGGCGGGCATTTGCAAGCCGACGCGGTGCGGATCACGTGGCCGAATGGGCTGATTCAGAACGAGACCAAGCAGCTTGCGAACAGAACCTTCGTGTACAAGGAAGCGCAACGGCTGTCGGGCTCCTGTCCGATGATCTGGACCTGGGATGGCCGCGGATTTCGCTTCATTTCGGATGTCCTGGGTGTGGCGCCGTTGGGTGCAAGCTCGGGCGATGGACAATACTTCCCTGTCGATCATGACGAGTACATTCAGATCCCAGCGGACGCCTTGGTCGCGAACGATGGCAGTTACGAGATTCGAGTTACTGAGGAGCTAAGTGAGGTTTCATACCTCGACCAGATCCAGTTAGTGGCAGTGGATCATCCGGCAAGAGTGGAGATTGTCACGAACGAAAAATGGAAGGGCCCGCCTTATCCGGAGTTTCGGCTGTTCGGAGTAAGTCACAGGATTTACCCGCGGCGGGCGGCTGATGGGAATGGCGTCGACGTTTTGCCGGCACTGGTGGCTCGGGATCGAAGGTATGCCGACACGTTCCGGCGCGAGCACAATGGCAAGGCTGAGTTGCATGTCCTCGATCTGGATTTTGGACGTGAGGCGGCGAAAGACAACAAAGCCGTTTTGGTTCTCAATGGCTGGGTGGATTGGGCGGACGGGAGCACATTCCTGGCGGCGGCACAGGAGAGCAAAGAAGGTCTAATCCCGCCCTATTTGCAGGTTCGGGACGCGAATGGCGACTGGAAGACGGTGATCGACGATATGGGAATGCCGGATGGCAAGCCGAAGACGATCGCCGTCGATTTGGCTGGAAAGTTTCTGACCGGTTCACGCGAGGTCCGCATCGTGACCAATCTGTGCGTGTATTGGGATGAGATCTTTCTGGGCGAAGAGGTGCGGCCACCCGAGACTCGCGTTGCTACGGTGCCCATGGGTTCCGGCGAATTGCGATTCCGCGGATTCTCAGCGGCCAGGATCGATCCGGATCGAAAGCAGCCGGAGGATTTTACTTACGCCGATGTGAAGCCGGTGTCGTCCTGGAATCCGACGCCTGGAATGTACACGCGCTACGGTGACGTTCTGGAACTCATGAAAAATGTGGACGACCGGTTTGCGATTTTGGGATCGGGCGATGAGCTTCGGCTCAAGTTTCGCGCGGCGGATTTGCCTAAGCTGCAAGCAGGTTGGAAGCGCGATTTTCTCCTCAAGGTGGACGGCTGGGCGAAGGATCGCGACGCCAATACAGCGTATTCGCAGACTGTGGAACCGTTGCCGTTCCATGCCATGAGCGCGTATCCGTATTCCGCGAAAGAGCAGTATCCGCGGGATGCCGCCCACGATAAATATCAAAAGGAATATAACGTGAGACCTGCGTTGAGATTGATTCAGCCGTTGATCAGTGCGGAGAGC